>JBBQMQ010000135.1:0-9562 GCA_038329115.1 Bacteroidales bacterium | reverse complement strand
CTTCTGCTCTCAGGTTTCCGAAAACAATCAGATTGGCTTTGTTGTGGAAATAGATTCTCGTTCCGGCTTGGAGCGTCAATGTTTTAGCAGTATCAACCGCCAAATAACCATAAACCAGATACGGTTTTTTGGATGTTAATGTGGAATCGTTCCGGATATATTTGTTTCTGAGTGGTTCCATGTCTTGTCCGTAAGCCAGTAACTTAACGTTCTGTTTCACGCCATTTGTAAGAAAAACCAGTGAGTCTTCAATAAACAGGGGTGAATCGGAGTTATTCGGATCTACTGTAAGCTGAACAAATACATACAAACTGTCGTGTGGGCGAATCTCAATATTCTCAAACTGATTGTTTTCATTTAAAGTACCGTCTACATTGATTTTAAAAGGAGATTGTTTGCCACCAGACAGAGTGATGTTGCTTATTTTTACGGCCAGATTATTGCGGTTATAAATCAAAATTTTTGATGTAGAACTGCCAATACTTGTAAAAACAGTATCGAAAGCCAGTGTGTCTTTTGAGAATTCCAAAACATTTTTCGGATTGGTAGTGAAAATATCTTCATTGCACGAAGTAATTCCAACTGAACAAAAGATAAGAATGAGCAATGAAAGAGCAGCTAAAGTTATTTTGGTAATTGAAGTCATATTAAATTGAAAAATGTTTCAGTGGTTAATCCACAAACTTGAATTATATTTTCGGCAAATTTACATCAAAAGATGACTTTTTCATAATTATACCTTATATTTGTACTAATAAATAATAAAATAAAACATATGGCAAGTCGCAGAAAACTAAAAAAAACCATCCAGTTTGTAATTTCGGAACTGATAACTGATTTGTTTTTCAGAAGTTTAATGTCAAAAAGCATTGACGCTGAAAAGATTGATACATTAGTTGTTGAGCTTGTAGCCATTAATCGCGAGTTCACCTTGCGTGTGAACCGGCCTGATGGCAAAGACAACTCCAAACTTGTAAAAGCTTATTATCAAAAACTGTTTAAAGACTGGCAACAAGCTATGGAAAAAGTTATCAAAAAGATTGAAAGCATTTAAGCGAAACAATCCTTTTACTGATTATTCAAAGTTGAAAGTCAACGTCAGCATACGCGATGTTAGTTTTGATATTGCAAGTGTATAAAACTCATTTTCAGGAGTTATAGTCCCTGAAACGCGCTTATCAAGCGGCGTTACAAGGTTGTTAAGCCCAACTGCAAATTTCAGTTCAGGTGCCAGTTTGAAAAATGAAAAATATATATCGCAACCAACTCCAAATTCAGTGTAAAAGTCAATCGGCTTCAGTAACATCATATCCGTTGTAGTGTTACGTCCTAAATCCACGGCAACTCCCCCTCCCCAAATTAGGTAAGGTCGGTAATTCTCTTTTCGTTCGGCACTGTATTTCAGATAGATTGGCAAACAAACAGGAATGGACGTAATTGAAAGTGATTTAGAGTTAGTTGCATCTCCGACAACTTTATAGGTAAGTTTCCGGCTTTCAAGATTAAGTGTTGGCGTGAATCGAAGGTTTAAATACCGGTTTAATCTCATGTCGGTGATTATTCCTACAGAAAAACCGGGAGTCAGACTGCTGACTCCAATTTCATATACTTTTGTTCCAATGCTTTCCCGGCTTGGTGTTATACCAAAATCCATAGTGCCCATTCCCAACGAAAATCCAAAGTGAATAAATTTGGTATCCACGTATGGTAAGTTGCCGTTTTGTGCGAAAGAAGGAAAGCTTAACGTAAGAACCAGAAGTGCAGTGAATATAAGTTTTTTATGATTGATTTGCAGCATTTTTCTTATAAATTATATAAAGTACAAACGTACAAAATTATGCATTATTGCACAATACCGGTTGAATAAAAATTTACAATTGTGCAAATGTTGATTCTTGTTGTTGTCAGCTAATTCATTTATACCGTAAATTTGTAATTAAACCCAAATCAGACCATAAACAACAAAGGCGAATTATTACATTCGCCTTTGTTGTTTCAATTATAATTTCGGTAAACGTTACATGTTTGAACCAAACACGAAGTAAATAAGGGCAGCCAAAGCTGCGCTAACCGGTATGGTAAGCAGCCATGCAATTAACAGACTGCGTGTTACACCCCAACGAACTGCTGAAAGTCTTTTTACAGCTCCAACACCAATAATCGAACCGGTAATGGTATGAGTTGTACTTACAGGAATTTTCAGAATTTCAGTGATATACAACGTTATAGCGCCGGCTGTTTCAGCAGCAACGCCTTCCAAAGGTGTAACTTTGGTGATTCTTGATCCCATGGTTTTGATAATTCTCCAACCTCCGGACATTGTTCCAATTGAAATGGCTGTAAAACACGCAAATGGAATCCACATAGGCATATCATTGCCAATTTTATGAAATCCCAAATCAATACCATTTTTTGAATAAGCAGCATAAAGAGCGGCTGCAATAATTCCCATTACTTTTTGAGAATCATTCAAACCATGACCAATACTGAATAAACCTGAGGAAACCAATTGAAGTCGTTTAAACCAGTTATTCGCTTTGTGTGGATTTGCTTTTTTGCTGATCCACAAGATAAAAATAGTCAAAAGTGAAGAGATCATCATACCAATTAATGGTGCCAGTACTATAAATGACGCAATTTTAATAATTACATCCGGCTTAATTGATTCAAAACCGCTTGTCTGATAGCCGTTTGCCATCATTGTACTCATAATGGCAGCTCCGGCAAATCCTCCAATAAGTGTATGGGATGAAGAAGAAGGAATTCCAAACCACCAGGTTGCCAGATTCCACGTAATAGCAGCAATAATCCCGGAGAAAATAACCGGCAGTGTTATAAATTGTTCGATTACTGCTTTCGAAACCGTATTGGCAATACCAAATCCGCTAAAATATTTAGCAATAAAAAAAGCTACGAAATTAAAAAAAGCAGCCCATAAAACGGCTCGGAATGGGCTCAAAACTTTGGTTGAAACAATAGTGGCTATGGAATTCGCTGCATCGTGAAACCCATTGATAAAATCGAAAACCAAAGCGAGAACGATAATAGTTATTAAAAGCGTCATGTTTTTTGTTTTCGATTAATTATGCGTATTTTACAATAATCGTTTTGATAATTTTACCAACATATTCAGCAGCATCGGTTGCTCTTTCGAGTTCATTCATGATTTCTTTCAATTTGATGATTTCAACTGCATCTTTTTCTTTTTCAAATAAATCAATCAAAAAGCTTTCGTAAACGTCATCTGCCTGATTCTCAATTCTGTGTAATTCTGTGCAATATTCTTTTATTTTTTTAGAATTCTTTTTCATTACATCCAGTTCATCAACAGCTTTGCCAATAAAAATAGCTCCTTCTTTTATCATGTTTGCAAGAATTACAGCATTTTCAGGCATTTTTTTCGGGTTGTATAGAACGATTTTTTTTGCGCAACTGTTAATGTAGTCGGTGACATCGTCCAATCTATCAGCCAGATGGTTTATGTCTTCACGATCAAAAGGTGTGATGAAAGTGGAGTTTAATTCATCAAAAACACGTACTGATAAGGCATCACCTTTACGTTCCTGTTCTTTGATTTTCTTGTAATACTCAATGGCAGCTTCATGATCGCTGTTTTGAACACTTTCAATAATTAAATCAGATGCCACTAAAATAACATCTGCCATTTCTTTTAGAATTGGAAAGAACTTTGGTTCTTTGGGTGTGAAGTTACTGAAAAATGAATTGGTCATAACAATATAAGTTTGTGTATAATAGTTTTAAATGCCTGTTTAATAAATATATAGTTGTTCGAAAATAATTTATTTCAAATTTTTGAGACTAAAAATTTATTCGTTACAAAAGTACTAAAACAATTTAAAGTAATTGTATATTCATAAAAATTTAATAGAAATGTAACATTACAAAAAAATGCTGAAAGGTAATTGATTAGCTGTATGCAATGAAGTATTATTTAGTAGAATTCGAATATTTTTTGTGTTATAATTCAAATTATAACGAAATGTTGAGTTAAAGTTAGAGAAAGAATCAGAACAAAGAATGAAATAATCCATTATTCTGAAAAAATATTGAGAAAAGTTTTTTTTGGTCTGGAAAAATTTATACTTTTGCAGAACGAATTAGTACTAACAAAAAATATTTAAGAAAATGGCTTACGTAATTTCAGAAGATTGTATTGCTTGCGGATCTTGTATCAGCGAATGTCCTGTTGAAGCAATTTCAGAAGGTGATATCTATGTAATTGACGCTGATGTTTGTACCGACTGTGGCACTTGCGCCGATGTTTGTCCTTCAGAAGCAATCAGTCCTGCATAATCGACTATTGTAAAGAATAGAAAAAGACCTGAACGTTCATCGTTCAGGTCTTTTTTGGTAGTGCGCCGAGCATGGCGAGGACAAAGCTGGAAAGAATCCAATTTCTCCTACTCGATTTTAATATAGTATATTTCTATTTCTTTAAATTCGCTTTTGGTATCATTATTTTGCCTGACTTTGATTTGTCGGCATAGCTTAATGTATACAAATACATGCCTACGGGCAATTGACCGGCATATACTTTGTTCGTGTCAGAGCTGATTGTTTTACAAAAAATAGATGCACCTTTCGCGTTAAACAATTCCAGTTTCAGTTTTGTGAGCAATGAAATATCATACATTGATAGGTGAATGTAACCATCGCCTTTGCTATACAATTTCACTAAATCAGTATTCAAATTTCCCGAAGGATTCTGAATGGCAGTAGCAGTAAGCGTAACGCCAATAAGTTCAATACCATTCACTAAAGTTGGATTCAGATTTTTCGAATATTGTCTGTCGGTATTATTATTCCAATGTTCGTGTACACCCACGTTTGCCTGAGCAGCATTATTTAAGTATGCTTCGGAGTTGCTCAATCCCCCGTTCGAATTTATTTCATCGGCATAATGCTGGAAAAAGAAGTCCAGCGAAACCGATTCTTCGGCTACTCCATCAAGCGACATGATAAAGCTGGATGCCGGTCTTCCATTAAATGGCGCATCCGTCCATTTAGTATCGGGTGTGCCATCCAGGTTTTTATTCGGATACATGGCATCCATGACCCAAAGAATGGTTTTGCCGCCAAAGTTGGCATTGGTCATGTAATTGGTCAACGCACTGTTGGCTGGATGCTTTCCACCATTATCCGACCAAATCGGTTTCAGTCCGTTTATTCCGTAGAAGTTTTTAGAACCGAAAGTGATTCCCTGACCTACGTGACCTTTGAGCAAAGGCATATTGACAATGTAACGTGCATTGTAAAAACAAGCCGATTGGTTGGGATATACATCGTTGTTCGGAAACACATTGGCAACGTTGGTTGTGGTTTCACGACCATTATTTCCAAAATAATCAACAACGTGTACATTCGGAAAAGCCGTGTGAATGGCATTAAATATATTGTCGGTAACAGCACGGCTGGGGTCGCCAATCCAAATATCAACCTGTGGAATTCCGGCGTTTACAAGACTTTGCACACAAGCTACGCACGATTGCGGATTAGCATTGCTTCGGTTGGCAGTATTGGCCGCCGATGCATCTGCATTATTCTGATTAATTTTAATGGCAATTTTATCACCTGCCTGATAGCCTGTACCGGGACGATTGTGATTGTCGTTAAACCATTTGAACATTTTGTTCCACGATTCGGCATCGTTGCTTCCTCCCGATAGAGAATTGATACCTGCAGTAAACGATCTGTTGTATTCTGTTTGCGGATTCACAACGGCTTCCCAATAGTTTCCGGTTCCGGTCCATTTTGCTGCATTTGGGTTATACACCCAGACAACTCTGCCCGGAAAAATCCCTTTTGCAGTGCCAATAGGGGCATTCACAGCCATGGGAGCTTCAAAAAACATAGCATTTATTTTACCTGTATTTTGAATGACAAAAGAAACTGAGAATAAAACAAAGGCGAAGCCAAACAAACCTGCGTACAAGTATTTCGATTTTACAAAACTTGTTTTTACTTTGCTCCAGGTTGTCAACATGCCAAATAATGATAAAATCCAAAGAACAAAAGATGACATTACGGGAGCAGCTTCACGCATACATGGGTATGCAGCCCGTTGCGGTTTTGGAATTACCCGTATCAGAAACCAAGCTGTAGAAGAAATTCCGGCTATAATGAATACAATCTTCAACTTTAAGTTTTTCCCGTTTTCACTTCTGAATAATTGCAAAATAGATTCAATTAACTTTCTCATGGCTTCTACTTGTTGATTATTAATACAATAGTTAACGCTTTATTCGCATCAAAAGTACTAATATTTTTTCAAAAAACAATTGAGTATGTTGTAATACCGATTGCAGAAATAATTCAGTCCAATGTCGACTGCGTCTAATTGTACTGTTTATTTCTATGCATCGGCATTATACCAAAGATGACTTTGGGCTGAAATAAAAATTCATTTGGTATAAAACAAGATTTAAGTGATATGAATAATACTGAAAAGCGAAAAACCCGCTCAGATATAAGTCAGAGCGGGTTTCACTTGAAAATTATAGAACAAATGGACTGATTATCCTGTAATAATGAAACTGCTTATCCCTTTCGGTCAAGTTGAATACAATGTGTTGATTAGAAACTAATAAAATTTGACCTATAAGCCTAAAATTTAGAAAATAGTTCTCAAATTGTAACGTTATGACCCCCAAACCCCCAAATGGGGGCTTAAGACGCAGTATTTTAAAAATATCAAATGAATTTCTACTATTGAAATAAAACAATACTAATCAAAATCCCCCATTTGGGGGTTTGGGGGTCAAAAAAGGAAAAAAAAATTTAAACTTTACTAAAGGAGATAAGCAGTTTAATGAATTACACGATCAATTTTTTATACCGTATCCGTTTCGGACCTTCATCGCCAAGACGCGCATGTTTATTTTCTTCGTATTCGGAATACGATCCTTCGAACACGAATATCTCCGAATTGCCTTCGAAAGCAATAATGTGAGTACAAATCCGATCGAGAAACCAGCGGTCGTGACTAATCACCACGGCGCAACCGGCAAAGGCTTCAAGTCCTTCTTCCAATGCACGTAAGGTGTTTACGTCAATATCGTTGGTTGGCTCATCGAGTAGTAACACGTTGGCTTCCGATTTCAGTGTGAGAGCCAGATGCAAGCGATTGCGTTCACCACCCGAAAGTATGCCGCACAGTTTTTCCTGATCGCCACCGGCAAAGTTGAAACGCGACAAGTAAGCCCGCGCATTGATTTCTTTTCCACCAACGCGAATAAATTCCGTTCCGCCTGAAATAACCTGATAAACAGTTTTTTCAGGATCAATGTCGGCGTGACTCTGATCGACATAACCGATTTTCACGGTTTCACCCACTTCAAAAGTCCCTTTGTCGGCTTTTTCCATTCCCATCATCATTCGGAAAAGCGTGGTTTTACCTGCACCATTCGGTCCAATAATGCCTACGATGCCGTTAGGTGGCAACATGAAATTCAGATTTTCGAACAACAGTTTATCACCAAAAGCTTTGGAAACACCAATAGCTTCCACCACTTTATTTCCCAATCGCGGACCATTCGGAATAAATATTTCGAGTTTTTCTTCTTTTTCTTTCTGATCGGCATTGATTAATTTATCATACGCTTCCAAACGGGCTTTCCCTTTGGCGTGACGGGCTTTCGGAGCCATTCGCACCCATTCCAACTCACGTTCCAATGTCTTGCGACGTTTGCTGGCCTGCTTTTCCTCACCGGCCATACGGACTGTTTTTTGCTCTAACCATTCTGTGTAATTTCCTTTCCATGGAATGCCTTCGCCCCGGTCGAGCTCCAGAATCCAACCTGAAACATTATCAAGGAAATATCGATCATGCGTAATGGCAATCACCGTTCCGGGATATTGTTGCAGGTGATGTTCTAGCCATTCTACCGATTCTGCATCGAGATGATTGGTTGGTTCGTCGAGCAACAAAACGTCCGGTTGACGGAGCAACAAGCGACACAACGCCACACGACGAAGTTCACCACCCGAAAGATTTTTAATCAACGCATCTTCTGCCGGACAGCGCAAAGCATCCATGGCACGTTCCAGTTTATTATCGAGATTCCATGCATCGGCATGATCGAGCAGTTCCTGCAATTCGCCCTGACGGGCAATGAGTTTATCAAAATCGGCATCCGGTTCGCCAAATTGTTCGTTGATTTTGTCGTATTCGGCAATCATATCCACAATTTCTTGTACTCCTTGTTGCACGATTTCCTTTACTGTTTTAGTCGGATCGAGTTTCGGGTCCTGTTCAAGATACCCAACAGAATAACCGGGCGAGAAAACTACTTCACCATCGAAGCTTTTTTCAACTCCGGCAATGATTTTCAACAACGTGGATTTACCTGAGCCGTTCAACCCAATAATACCGATTTTAGCACCGTAGAAAAACGAAAGGTAAATGTTGTTCAATACTTTTTTTTGTGGCGGAAACGTCTTGCTAACACCCACCATCGAGAAAATAATTTTTTTATCGTCAGCCATATATTCAATTAATAATTCACAATTAATAATCCATAATTAATAAGGAGTGCAAAGATACGAAGAAAGAAGGAATTGGAAAATTGCTTTTGAGTATTCATAAAATAAAAGCGATAAAATGACTTGCAGGTCATCCTATCGCTAAACTTATTTTTTTGAAAGGAAGTGAACGTTCATTTTTACTGGCGTTCCAACACAAATATCATGTATTTTTTTTCGTTCTCGAATTTGTCCGGATCAATGGAAGCCACTTCTTTGATAATTTTTCGGTCAACCGATTCGCGTAATTCGTGTGAAAGATGATACCAGAAACCTTGTTTGGCTCTAAACTTATCAAATGCAAAATTTTTGATTGGAATCATAAAACGGTCTACGTACAGTCTCAGAAACCGGAGCATGGGAAGTATATTGGGTGTAATGTCTTTCTGATAAACGATTTTCCAGTTGGATGCATCAATCGTTTCAATAAAATCTGTCAGCAAATGCGATGATTTATTGATACCATCGTTGTGAAGGCGAAAGTAATCCGTAATAATCCATTTGGCACCGGGTTCAGTTATGGCATTGATTTTTACCAACCCTTTTTCGAGGTTTATGTATTGAAACGATTCGGAATTGATAACCGTTTTGTACTTTTTGGTTTCGACCACATCTTCAAATTTGCAGTTATGAACCGCGATATGTTTGTATTTCTGCTGAATATGTCTGATTTGGTTTTTGTTCGGAGTCAATGCTTCCACGTTGAATTTTTGTTCGGACAGGATAGCTGACAATCCGCCCATTCCACAGCCTACATCCAATATGAGTCCATCCTTATCGGTAATTAAATCAACAATATTCTGAGCATATTTCACCTGAGCATCTTCCACCGATTTAATTGAAATGGAATCAGAAGCAATGGTTGTATCTTCGAAGTAACCGTAGTGCAACATGTCGTTTTTCAGAAATTTGGTTTAGAGGATTAAATACAAATCGCAATATGAATTGGCATAAATGCCAACATTTTTTACTAACATATATGCAACGACCCAAATAAACGCGTATAAAACCAGACAAAAAT
>JBBQMQ010000134.1:0-9604 GCA_038329115.1 Bacteroidales bacterium | reverse complement strand
GGACCATTTATGCTCAATGGCACTAGGTTATTGATTCGTGGAACGCACAAACACGAAGACCATGCCGGAGTGGGTTCTGCCATGACCGAACAACAAATTCGGGATGAAATGAATCTAATAAAAGATATGGGTGTGAATTTTATTCGCCTTGGACATTATCAGCAATCCCGAATCACATTGAATTTATGTGACAGTCTCGGAATTATGGTGTGGGAAGAAATTCCATGGTGTCGTGGTGGCGTTGGTGGTGAAGTATATAAAAATCAGGCTTACCGGATGCTGACCAACATGATTGCTCAACACCGCAATCATCCGGCCATTATTATGTGGGGGCTTGGAAATGAAAACGATTGGGAAGGCGATTTTCCGACTCAGCCAAAAACACAATTTGAAAAACAAGTGCGTGACTTTATGTCAAGTCTGAATGAGTTGGCTCATAAATTAGATCCTTCACGCCAAACTTCCATCCGTCGGTGTGAATTTGCAAAAGATATTCCGGATGTGTATTCACCTTCCATTTGGGCCGGTTGGTATCGTGGCATTTATACCGAATACAAAGATATGAGCGAAAAAGCCATAGCCGATGTAAAACATTTTTTCCATGCCGAATGGGGCGGCGATAGCCATGCCGGTCGTCATTCCGAAACGCCTGACAAAGGATTACAGGACATCAAACCCGGTGGTGGTGTGGATGAACGTGACGGCGACTTTCCCCGAAAAGGTGGAAATCCGCGTGTTTCGAAAGACAGCGAGTGGAGCGAAACCTACATTTGCAATTTATTCGATTGGACGCTGAAAGAACAGGAAACGATGCCAAAACTCACCGGTGCTGCTTTCTGGACATTTAAAGATTTTACAACTCCGGTTCGACCTGACAATCCGATTCCGTATGTAAATCAGAAAGGTGTTGTAGAACGTGATCAAACAAAAAAAGAATCGTATTTTGTGTTCCAATCCTATTGGACAGAAAAACCAATGGTTCATATTTATGGGCACAGTTGGCCAACCCGTTGGGGTGATGCCGGTGAACTGAAAATGGTGAAAGCCTATTCCAATTGCGAAATGGCCGAATTATTCCTTAACGGCGAAAATATGGGCGTGCGGAAACGAAACAGTCAGGATTTCCCGGCTGCCGGACTGCGCTGGAATGTTGCCTTTAAAAAAGGCGAAAACACGTTGAAAGTAATTGCTCACAAAGGAAAAACCACTGTTACCGACGAAATAAAACAAAATTATCAAACTGATAAATGGGGCAAACCGGCTCAAATGACTCTGACTAAAATTGATCAGCAAGGAGACATTGCCACCATCGAAGTCAGATTATTCGATGATAAAAAAGTAATGTGTCTCGATGCTAAAAACGTGGTAACCTTTGGTCTAACCGGTGATGGAAAATTGATAGATAATCTAGGAATTGCATCCGGCTCACGAGTGGTTGAGCTACAAAACGGCCGCGCGATTATCCGTCTCCATTTGAACGGTGGGAAAAACATTGCCAGTGTGAAAGCAACCGGCATTGGCACAACATTTTGCGAAATTAATTGTTTTAAAACAGTGGATTAATATTAAGTTGTGATATAATTAATATTTTGGTTTCTAATATTATGTTTTACAACACATCTTGTAAAATAATACCAAAAATATTTTTTTATTATATAAGCAAATACTATTTTTGGTCAACCAAATATTTGGTTGACCAAAAAATAATAAATTAAAAATTAAATATTATGAAAAAAACCACAACTATTCTTTTTGCATTGTTTCTAACAATAGCTACTAATGCTCAACAACTTCTGATTCAGGAGAACTTTCAGGATTGGAAACCCGAAGTAGGAATTGCACCCGAACCTCCAGGTAAATCACCATCCGGCGTGGAATACAGTATCACCAAAAAACTTGCTGACGGCAAAACTGAAGGAACATTTACATCAAATGCTTTAATTGTTTCTCCGGAGCAAAGTATTGGTGTTTCAGGAAAAGCTGAAGGAAATGATAATCCTTCAAAAGGTCGTGTAGCATTGAAGGGCGCAAAAACTTATTTGCAATTACCACAACTTCCAAGCGTTGGAAAAATAATTATCAAAGCCAGTGCAGGAACAGATTTGAAAGAATTTAAATTGCAAATTTCAACAGGAGGTTCATTTGAAGATGTGGAAGGTTCTGTAACTCCTTGCCAAAAAGCAGTCATAAAAGCATATACTTTTGAAATAAACAGCTCGAAACCAATTACAATTCGGATTTTACCTACTTCAGGCAGCGGTATTTACATCTGGGATATTGAGGTGTTGTCTTACTCTAAAAAATAAAACTATTAACTTCTAATATTGATTATCATGAAAAAAATTACTTTAGTATTTATGTTTTTTGCATTTGCTTTTTTTGCAAATTCGCAAGTATTGTTAGATGAAACTTTTGCCGGATTTCCGGCTTCTAACGATGTTACAGGAATCCCAACAGCAGGTTGGTTAAATTACGCCGGAAATATTGGTCCGGTAGCTACAGATACAAGAACTGTTTTGACATCCGCAATGGCCTATTCTGATGCAGCAGGATTGACTATGTTATCCGGAACTGGTAATTCACTTTATAATTTTTATGCAGGTCTTAGTGGTAATAACTACATTACGTACAAAGCTTTTTCTGCCACTCCGATTATTAGCGGTAAAGTTTATATGTCTTTCTTATTGAATGTTGAAAAACAAGGTGGAAGTCAGGGAGAAGTTGTAGGTTTAACAGACTCAATTCATCGCAACAGTACCCGATGTTGGATTAAAGCAGGAACTGATGCGACGAACTATAAACTCGGATTAACACGTACAAGTGGAGGATCGGCTGATATTGTTCTTGGAACAAAAACAATGTATTATAATACGGTTTATTTGATGGTTTACAAATTTGATTTTGCAACCGGCATTGCATCTTATTTTGTAAATCCGGCTATTGGAAGCACTACAGAGTCTACACCCGATTTAATTGACGATGGAACAAAACAACCTTTAACGGCTGCAAGAACCTCATTGCAATATATTATGTTCAGAAATGGAGGGTCGAATAAAGCATATTATTGGGCAAGCAGTTTTAGAGTTTGTCAAAGCTGGACAGATGCTGTGGCTGCCTTTAAATCTGAATTACCAAAAGTTGCTACACCCGCAGTAGGTTCTGCAACCTTGGTAGATACAGAAAAGTTTACAGCTCGTTGGACAGCAGTAGCTAATGCCGCTGGTTATTCGGTTTATGTTTATAATGGCGCAACACAATTTGCAAAAGTATCAGTTGATGGACAATCAACCTCAAGTCTGGAAATTACCAGTTTGATTTCAAATACAACTTATACATATAAAGTACAGGCAAACGGAGATAATTTAAATTATGCAGGTTCAGCATTATCCGCCAGTTCAGCCACTTTTACTACAGCTAACGGTGCTACTTCATTGAATCCTGATTTCAGTGATGGAAGCTGGGGAACAGTTTATGCATCAAGCCTTGACGAACCAGCATCAGGTTCATTCCCTGTATTTACAACTCCAACTGGATTTTTAGTTTCACATGGTCTTTGCAGTAGTTCTCCAAAAACAGGACCATTGGGTGAAGTTCATGCCAACAGTTTAAAACTTGATAAAGGTAGTGCTGGCGGAATGATTATTTTCCCTTCATTAAAAACTGTTTCAAATCTTGAAATTCATGCCTGGACCGGAACTGCGTTAAGAACATTCGTTATACAAGAGTTGCAATCAGATGGATCCTGGACTGCAGGTACAACTTATACAACCGGAGCAGTTGCCAATGTAGATTCAATTTTTAACATTACAATGGTTCGCAATCTGGGAACAAAACTACGCTTGGTAAATACCGGAGGTGGCGCTGTTAATATTGGAACAATTAGAGTTAATTTAGCTCCAAATGCTTTAAATGAATTCTCAGAAAATGTTGCATTTTATGCTAATGGAAAAACAATTCATAGTTCTGAAGCCGGAATAATGACCGTATATAATTTACAGGGAGCACAAATGTTGAGAACTAATATTCAAAACACATTGCTTACTAAATTACCTTCCGGATTGTATATGGCACAACTGAAGACTAATTCTGGAAATATCGTGACAAGAAAAATAATGATACAATAAATATCACATAAGTATAATGCAGTTTGTCAGATCAAATTTTGGTCTGACAAACTATTTTTTAAACCGAATTAACATAACCATTTAAATCCATTTTTTATGAAAAAAATTACACTTTTTTTTGCCTTATTGCTGAGTGCGATGATGGCGAATGCTGGTACTGGAACCCATCAATATGCTGCAACAGATATTGTTCTTCTTCAAACGGACTTAGTCGCTGGAAATTACGATATCTATGAACTAACTACCCCCGGGGGAAATTATCAGTTTACAGCAACTTCATCTGCTGCAGTTCTTATTTCTAAAACTTTAACAATTAGAGCTGCTGCGAATCTTTATACAAAACCTATCGTTTCAATTAATAATACATCTACAAGTTCATCTGTAGGTATATTTACAACACCAACTGCGGGTATAACAGTTACTTTTCAAGGATTGGAATTTAATGGAGTTAACACAAACTCTGCAGGCTCACAACCAACATTATTTTGGTCGACAGTTGCAAATGACAACCTTTATATAAACAATTGTTATATTCATGATTTTAGAAATACTTCAGGTAATGGTTTGTTGAAATTTGACGTTGCTTCAACAGCTCAAACTATAGATATTCAGAACTCAGTTTTGAATTTATGTAGTGGTCGAATGATTTATGTAGGAGCAGCTAGTGCTACAAACATAAATCTGGCAAATACTACTGTTTCAAATCTTTTACTAATTGCTTCAAGAGGAACTATAGTATATGTAAATGGAATTAACACAGGCACAACAACAGCCAATCATTGTACTTTTTATGGACTGAATATCGACTCAAATCTTAAAATCATTAAACCAAGCAGTGGTGCAACTAATGGAGCAACAACATTTAGCAATTGTATTTTTGACAATATAATAGCAACTGCAACTGTGCCTATTGGATATACTACAACTGCAAATAACTGTTATTTAAGTGTTGCAGGTACAGGTACAGTAGCCGTAACTGCAACCACAAACAACTCAGCACAAACAGGCACTGTACCAGCTTATATTAATAAACTAATCTTAGATTTTTCTCTAACGAATAAAGCTTCTTTTACACCAAGTGATCTTACAGCAACAATTGGTAATTTGAATTATTACCCTTCATTAACAGCACTTCTCGCACCTGAAAAGCCAAATGATGCAACTACAATTGCTGCAACAACTTTTACTGCGAGTTGGTCAGCAGTTTTGGGTGCAAGCGGATATGCTGTTTATGTATATAATTCTACAGCCACAACTTTAATTAAAAGTGTCACTACTTCTACTACTTCAGTAAATATTGCAGGATTGATAGGAAGTACTCAATACACATATACAGTTAAAGCATTGAGCGATGGAACTGTAAATTCAAATTCTGTAGAATCACCACTTTCTAATGTTTTTACCACAAGTGCTGTTATAGTTCTGACTGCACCAGCTGTTGGAACAGCTTCATTAATTGGAGGTACAGGTTTTGTTGCAAACTGGACTGGAGTTCCAAATGCAACCGGTTATACAATTAACGTTTATAACTCAGTTCCTGCCATCGCAAAAACAGTAACAGTTACTGGTCAAGCTACAAGTAGTACTCTTGTAACAGGATTAACCGCCTCAACAGCATATACCTATAAAGTTCTTGCTTTAGGTGATGGCGCAGGATATTCTAATTCTGTAGAATCTGCTGCTTCGGCTGGCTTTAGTACGATAACCCTTGTTACAACAATTCCAACAGTTGGGTCAGTTTCAGATATTGCTGCCGAAAGTTTTGTAGCAAATTGGACAGGGTTACCAAATGTATTGAATTATACAGTAAAAGTTTACGATCAGAGTCTGGCATTAGTAAAATCAGTTACAACTCCTTCTGTTTTTGGTGCCTCTTTTAATAAAGCATGTGTAACAGGTTTATTATTAAACACAACTTACTCTTACACTGTTATTTCAAATGGAGATGGGATTTACTCTGCAACTTCAACTGAATCTACCAATTCAGGAACATTTACAACTTTGGCTTCATATCCATTATCAATAAATACAAATTTAGGAGATGGCACATGGGGATATGCATATCCAACGCCAAGTACAAATTTACCTGTTCCTGGTCCCAACTGGTCAACTAATGGTTTTGACATTGCATTGGGAAGTATTTATGGCAATATAGCTACCGGTCCAAAAGGCGAAGTTCATACAAACTCAGTCAGATTAGATAGTGGAACTTCTTCAGGATTTACTTTCCCAACAATCGCTGGCTTATCACAAATTGAAATTCATGCATATTCAGGTTCCGATGATAGAGGTTTCGTCTTGAATGAATGGAACGGATCTGCGTGGGTTATACCAGCCGAAGCTGTTGGCAATTCAGTAACTTATTCTGCTTTAAAAGTTTATCGTACGAATAAAGAAGAAACAATTACTATTATTAATATCACTCGTACTTCTCCAGCAAAATTAAGAATTCAAAATGGTGTTAGTAGTGGTTTAGGTATTTCTCAAATCATAACACGTAGTACACAACCAGCTACACTAACTGCACCAACTGTCGGAACAGGAAGTAATGTTGATATTACAAGCTTTACGGCAAATTGGACACCAGTTGATGCTAATGCTACAGGTTATGAAGTGAGAGTTTATACGGCTTATGAATTAAAAAAAACGGTGACAGTAAGTGGGCAGACTACAAATACTGTTGGAATTACTGGTCTGCAAGGCGATTCAATTTATACTTATAAAGTAAAAGCAGTAGGTGATGGAGATGTCTCCTATTCAGATTCTTACCAATCGGCAGCATCTGCAACTGTTACAACTTTGCACAATCCAAGTTCACAGATTTCAAATCAAACTTCTAGTATTTCATTAATTATCAGAAACAATGAGGTTTTTGCTGCCGAAACGGGAAACTTTGATGTTTTCAATCTTCAGGGTGCGAAAGTAATGCAGGCAAGCCACGTAAATAAATTGAATGTGGATTTGAATAACGGACTTTACATAGTCAGATTTACTCGCATTGATGGACTAAGCATTTCGAAGAAGCTGATTATTAAATAATTATTTAAATTATATTCTTTACTTTTCGAGCACGAGCATTTTACTCGTGCTCGTTTTGTTATGTATAATACATATTTGTATGTTCTTATAAACGAATCTATAACCACATATTTCGGTATTAATATTAGTATAGATTCTATTGCTTTTATTGTGAATATTATGTTTTACAGCAGGTTTATAAAAAAACAACACAATTTCTTATTGTATTAAATAGATAAGTAGTATTTTTGGTCGACCAAATAAAATTGGTTGACCAATAATTTGAAATCTCTAATTTAGTTGTCAAAAAACACAATAAAATCATGTATAATGAAATTTAATTTTACTCGTTTTCTTTCGGTTATTTTTCTTTTTAGTATGTTTGGAATTCAAGCACAAACGGTATTGAATACATCGTTTGAGAGTGCTGATAATTACATAGTTGGAAATATAAATAATGTAAAAAACTGGAAAGTAACCTTAGGACTTGGTGCTGTTACTTCCACCGCTGATTACGTAAAATCGGGTACTCAATCGCTCCGGATCTATTCTACCGGAACAGCCATCCAATCTGATAATATCGCTTATGCATCAAATACAGCAGGCTTAGCCGGAGATGTATATATTGATTTCTGGATTAATCTCAAAGCTCTTCCAACCATCAATTTTGGAATTACAGGTTATGATTTAGGAACATTGACAAACCGTAGCTTTATGATGGAATTTCAACCTACAGGAAAAATTAAATTCTATGATGGGAGTTCAGGCTGGGCAACACAACCGCTTTATAGTGTAAATACATGGAAACGAATTTCCATCAAAATAGATAATTCAGGTGCAAAATGCCAGTATGCAATTGATGGAGTCTTAATTAATAAGCTTTTTGCATTTCGTGAGATTAAAACCGGAGCAACTTCATTTGATTTTCATTCACTCAGATTCACAATGGATGCAGGAACATCTGATGTCGCCATCGATGATTTATACATTGGTTCTATACCTATAAGTGATGTTGCATTTCAATCATCTTCAACTGACAGAATAGTGAGCTTGACACAACCAGCATTTGGAACTATCTCACTTACACCAGCCAAAACAACTTATCAACTAACCGATCAGGTTTCTGCTTCAATTTCAGTTCCAGAACATTATATTTTCACGGGATGGACAGGAGATTTGTCAGGAACAGAAAATCCGAAAACATTCACAGTAGATAAGAACTATTCAATTGGTGCAACAGTCATTGTAGATCCAAATAATCCACCGGCTCAATCCACACTTACTGTCAATCAACCAGTGGGGGCAACAATTACTTTATTGCCTCAACAATCAACCTATTATAATGGTACAAGTGTAAAAGCGACTTTGACAGTTCAATCGGGTTATCAATTCAATGGCTGGTCCGGCGATTTGAGTGGAACGACCAATCCAACAACATTTACTGTTAATAATCCAATGACTATCGGAGCTTTAGTGTCTGAAGTTGTGGTTACTTCCACAACAAGAACTGTTTCTACAGTTCAGCAATTCAAAGATGCCATGGCAGCCATGAATCCGGGTGATTCAGTTTTAGTCTTGGATGGAAATTATAACATTGGTGGCTTAAAAATTACCCGAGGTGGTTCAGCATTGAAACCGATTGTGATAAAATCGAAGAATTTGTTTGGTGCAAAAATCACCGGTCCAACTTATTTCAATACTTCCTACCAAAGCTATGTAACTTATCAAGGTTTTTCGTTTGAAGTAGATCCTGTAAGTACTATCTTTAAAATGGAAGGCTGTAATTATGTCCGGATTACACGGAACTCGTTTAAAATGATAGCATCTACTGATACCACATTTGCTTCAAAATGGATTACTGTAGGTGATATTTGGGATAGTTCAGTTTGCAATAGCCATCATAACAGGATTGATCATAATCTTTTTGATGGCAAGCACGATCAGGGAGCCTGGATGATTATTGATGGTAGTCATGGAACTGTTCCGGCCATTTCGCAACACGATCGAATTGATCATAATATTTTCAGAAACAACACACCGCGTGTTACGAATGAAAAAGAAACAATCCGTTTGGGTGTTAGCGATTTAAGTCACAAAGATGCATTCACAGTTGTTGAAAACAACCTGTTTGAAGATTGTGATGGCGACCCTGAAATTGTATCGGTAAAAAGTAACAGCGACACGGTACGAAATAACACGTTCCGTCGTTGTTTGGGAACTATCAGTCTCCGACAGGGAAATAACAGCGTAGTGGAAGGAAATTTTGTTTTTGGAGAAGGAAAAACCGCCATTTTCAGTGGTGGAACAATCGGTTGTGGTGGTGTCCGCGTCTACGGATTAAACCACAAAATTATCAACAATTATTTTGAAGGATTGACAGGAAGCAAATGGGATGCTGCTTGCACCATTACCAACGGCGATGTAACGAGTAGTTCCACCAGTTGGTCAAGTCATTATTTACC
>JBBQMQ010000133.1:0-9669 GCA_038329115.1 Bacteroidales bacterium | reverse complement strand
GCAGTTCCAACACCGCCACAAGCGCAAACCACTGTTCCAAAATTTTCAATATGAGTAGCTTTTCCAAGTGGACCAACCATGTCGGTAATATATTCACCTTCTTCCAGTGCACATAATTTTGTGGATGAAACGCCCATTTTCTGTACTACAAGGGTTATAGTTCCCTTTTGCAAATCCGCATCGGCAATTGTTAGTGGAATTCGTTCGCCTTTTAAACCCACTTTTACCATAACAAAGTGACCGGCTTTACGTGACTTTGCAATTAACGGAGCTTCTACTTCAAATTTGATTACATTAGCTGAAAAATATTCTTTGCTGACAATCTTATTCATTTCTGACAGTTTTATTTTTTTAAGGCGCAAATTTACTCAAAATATAGCTAAAAGTCATTCAAATTGACGGATATTATACAGAAAAAATACAAATAAGTGTGCAATTTGCATAAATTAATATTGATTCATGCACCAAAACTGTTCTACTTAAAATTGAAATGGTAAAGCTGCTTAATATATTGCTGGTTTTTATAATTATTTGGGTATTTTTGCGGCTCCAAAAATTGGATTCATTCAAAAGAAGTAAATATTTATGCATAATTACATTAAAACGATGAGAGTTTCTTTTTCGGTTTTTTTATTTATTTTTTTCTCAGTAGCGAATGCTTTTTCTCAAAAAGTAGTGAAGGACACTATTCGATTGGATGAACTGGTGGTAACAGGTTCTAAAACTGAAATATCCAGAAAAATTGTACCCTTATCCGTTTCTCAAATTACTCAGAAAGACATCGAGAATAGTGGTCAGATGAATATTTTACCTGCTTTAAACGCCTATGTTCCGGGAATTTTTGTTACCGAAAGAAATATTTTAGGATTTGGTGTGTCCAGCACAGGTGCAGGTTCAATCAGTATGCGTGGAATCAGCAGTTCGCCCAATACCGATGTATTGGTATTAATTGATGGAAACCCGCAGTATCAGGGAATCTTCGGACATCCGCTGGCAGATGCCTATGTTGCATCCGATGTGGAAAAAGTTGAAATCATTCGTGGTCCGGCTTCCATCCTCTATGGATCGAATGCAATGGCGGGTGTGATTAATATTATTACTAAAAAGCAAAAGGATGAAGGTCTGAAAGTAAATCTTGGTGCTTCGTACGGATCGTATAATACTCAAAAGTATTATGGGACAATTGGTTATAAAAAAGACAAACTGAGTGCATTTGCTTCGGTAAACCATGATCAAACCGATGGAATTAGAGCAAATACTGATTTCAATATCACGAATGGTTATGCAAAAGTAGGGTATGAGCTGAACAAACTGATTAATCTGACTGCTGATTTCAGCATCGCGAAGTTTAATGCAAATGACAACGGATCAATTTATGCCACACCAGTCCCTTTTAATATTGACATTACAAGAGGGAAAACTTCGTTGTCGGTAGATAATAAATTTGACAAATCGGAAGGTGGTTTTAAATTCTATCATAATTTTGGAACTCACATATTATCTGATGGATTTCGTTCGACCGATAATAATACCGGCGTCATGTTATTCCAAACGTTTAAACTGGCAACCGGAACTACCATCACTGCCGGTACAGATTTGAAACAATACGGTGGAATTGCAAATCAGGGCTTTAAGCACGATTCGCTAATTTTGGTGAATGAACTGGCAGTTTACGCTTATGCACAACAGACTTTGTTTGAAAAACTAACCGTAAGTGCCGGTTTGCGGCTCGAAAATAATTCGAAATTTGGCAATGAACTGATTCCAATTGGAGGTTTGACGTTTAATCTATCCAATGAAACAACTTTCAAAGCTTCTGTCTCTAAAGGTTTTAGGAGTCCGACCATTATGGAATTGTATCTTTATGCTCCGAATCCGAACTTGCAACCTGAACGTATGATAAATTATGAAGTTAGCTGGTTGCAATCATTGCTGAATAATAAATTGAGTTTTGAATTGACAGCCTTTGAAGTAAAAGGAGATAATTTGATTCAGGTTGTGGTTCCACCATTTCCTGCAATGAGACAAAATGTTGGTTCGTTCAATAATGAAGGTATTGAGTTCTCAGTCAGGTATATGCTAAACAATAATTTGTATTTTAATGCCAATTATAGCTATCTGAATCTGGAAAAACCTGTTATTGCTGCACCTCGCCAGCAACTAAATATTGGTGCAAATTATAATTACAAAATCTGGAGTTTGCATATTTCGGCACAATATATTGAAAAATTGTACACCCTTATTTCGCTAATCCCGACAGTTACACCGGTTATTCAAACTGATTATTTGTTACTTAATGCCCGTTTATCAGCTAAGCCACTTAAAAATCTGGAAATATTTGTTGCCGGAAACAACCTGACTAACTCCCAATATCAGATTAATTACGGTTATCCGATGCCGGGATTTAATTTCAATGCAGGATTTAACGTGAAATTTTAATTTTACATTAAAGAAATAATTCATTATTTGGTATTATTATGAAAAATATATGTAATTTTGAATCGTTATTTTCGGCAATTAAAAGTGCTCGTAAAGTATCAAATCAACTTTAAATAATCACCTCTAATACTTACCATTATGTGTAATCTTGAAAATTTTCATTGGAAATGTGCTCCTTATGAATGGCTTATTGTCACTATAATCCTTTGGGAGCTGGTATGGAAGGCAATTGCCATGTGGAAATCGGCACGAAACAATCATCTCGTCTGGTTTATTTGTATTACGGTTTTTAATACAGTGGGTATTTTATCGATTGTTTATATTCTTTTGGATATGAAGAAAAAGCTTACGAAAGAAGTATAACAGAACAATAAAAGCGTAGAAAAAATAACCTCCGGGACATTATAAATCTATTAGTTTGTAGCTGTTTCGAACTTTTTCTTATCAATCTGGTTGTAATTAATGAAAATTATATTACTTTTGTAGCGTCTTATTGAAAAGACAACAATTATGGTAAACCGATTTTTTACATATTTTTATTTTTACTTTTACTTTAGTAGGTGAGAGCAGGAATTTATTTATGTAAAAAACAACTTATAATTTAAAATACATGAAAATCCTGCTCCGTAACGAGTAGGATTTTTTTGTAACTATAAACTACTGTAAAGTAATTTGAAAATGTTTTGATTTGTCTTGATAGATATCGGGATTGAAAATGAAATGAATCAATGATTTATGATTAATTTGATAAGACATAATCTTCTTAATATAAAACTACAAACTACAAACTATAAACTAATATGAAACGAGTAGCAATTCAGGGAGGTTTGGGTGCTTATCACGGCATTGCAGCTGAAAGTTTTTTTGACGGTGAAGAAGTTGAAATCATTCCATGTGTTAATTTTAAGGACATATTCACGGCAATAAAGAAAGACTCCAATGTGGTTGGAATTATGGCTATTGAAAACACCATTGCCGGTAGCTTATTGCCAAATTACGAATTGCTGAAAGAACATAAATTACCCATTGCCGGTGAATTCAAATTGCGCGTTTCACATTGTCTGGCAGCTTTGCCGGGTCAGAGCATTCACGATATTAAAGAAGTACAATCGCACCCGATAGCTTTGATGCAATGTAACAATTTTTTGGGAGCTTTGCCGGGCGTTAAAGTGGTTGAACATGAAGATACAGCACTTGCAGCCCGCGATATTGCTAAAAACAATCTGATTGGAAATGCTGCAATTTGCAGTGAACGTGCCGCCGAAATTTACGGATTAAACATATTAGCAAAAGGAATTGAAACCAACAAGCGCAATTTTACGCGTTTTCTGATTTTTGCAAATTCGTGGGTGGTTGATGAAATTCAAAAAGACGAAACCATTAATAAAGCGTCTATCGTTTTTACGTTACCACACTCAGAAGGAAGTTTGTCGAAAGTGTTGTCGGTATTTTCTTTCTATGGCATTAATCTTACCAAAATCCAGTCTTTGCCAATTATTGGGCGGGAATGGGAATACCAATTTTACGTGGATTTTAAATTTGAAGATCTCGAACGCTACAAACAGTCGTTGGCGGCTATCAAACCATTGATTAATGAATTGAAAACGCTCGGAGAATATCCCGAAGGAATAACACCAGTAGAATGATAATAAAATGACCCCCGACCCCTAAAGGGGAGTAATAAATATTACAACCGATTAATATATAATTAGATATGAACGATAAAAATAATATAGGAGACGAAAGTAACTTAGTTCCCCTTCAGGGGTTAGGGGCTGGGGGTCGTATAATCAAACCTGCCGAACGGTTAAACTCTATAAGCGAATACTATTTTTCGACAAAACTGAAAGAAGTGGCTGAAATGAATGCAAAAGGACTGAATGTAATCAGCCTTGGCATTGGAAGTCCTGATTTGCCGCCTTCGGTAGAAACAGTCGAAGCTTTGTGCAAATCAGCCATAGAAAGCAATACGCATGGTTATCAGCCGTATGTGGGAATTCCTGAGTTGCGGAAAGCATTTGCAGACTGGTATAAAAAATGGTTTTCAGTGGAACTAAATCCGGCGAATGAAATCCAACCGTTGATTGGTTCGAAAGAAGGAATTTTGCATATTTCGCTTGCTTTTCTGAATCCAGGAGATGGTGTTTTGGTCCCAAATCCGGGTTATCCGACTTACTTGTCGGTAAGTAATTTGGTTCAGGCCAACGTGCTGACTTACGATTTGGACGAAAATAACGATTGGCAACCAGACTTCGAAGCCATTGAAAAAATGGATTTATCCAACGTAAAACTGATGTGGGTAAATTATCCGAATATGCCTACCGGAGCAAGTGCAACTCCTGAATTGTTTCAAAAATTGGTTGCTTTTGGAAAGCGTCACGGTATTATAATCTGCAATGATAATCCTTACAGTTTTATATTGAACAACAACCGGTTGAGTATTTTGCAAGTGGATGGAGCCAAAGATATTTGTATTGAATTGAATTCGATGAGTAAATCGCACAATATGCCGGGTTGGCGTATGGGAATGCTTGCATCGAATGCACAGTTTGTGGAATGGATTCTGAAAGTGAAAAGCAATATTGATAGCGGACAGTTTAAGCCTATGCAACTGGCTGCCATTGCAGCTTTGAATAACTCAGAGGAATGGCATCAAAAGATGAATATCGATTTGTATCGAAACAGACGGAATCTGGCCGAAGAAATTTTAAAAACACTCGGTTGCACGTTCGATGAAAAGCAGGTTGGCTTGTTTCTTTGGGGAAAAATCCCTGAAAACTACAAAGATAGCGGCGAACTGGCTGATAAAGTGCTGTATGAATCGAAAGTGTTTATTACTCCCGGATTTATTTTTGGAGACAAAGGAAATCGTTACATTCGCCTTTCACTTTGTGCGAATGAAAAAATGCTGGGTGAAGCCCTTGAGAGAATAAGCCCCCTAACCCCCGAAGGGGGAATTGCAAACAACATGTCTAGAACTTAAAAATAATAACAAATAAACTTGTCTAAAAGTCCCCCCCTCGGGGGATTTAGGGGCTTAATTTTAAAATTATGGAATTTGAATCAATATTATTACCAGGAGTTGACGCGAAACGTCCTCTGATTATTGCCGGACCGTGTAGTGCAGAAACGGAAGAACAGGTTATGGAAACGGCACGTGGAATCGCATCGAAAGGAATTAAAATTTTTCGTGCTGGTATATGGAAACCGAGAACGAAACCAGGTGGTTTTGAAGGAGTGGGAGCAGACGCATTGCCGTGGCTTCAACGTGTTCAGTCTGAACTGGGAATGTACACAGCGGTGGAAGTGGCGACAGCTAAACATGTTCGCGAATGCCTCGCTCACAATGTCGATATTCTGTGGATTGGAGCACGTACCACTGTAAATCCGTTTGCTGTTCAGGAAATTGCTGATGCGTTGGAAGGAATTGATATTCCGGTGTTAATTAAAAATCCTGTAAATCCCGATTTGGATTTGTGGATTGGCGCTATCGAACGCATTTATAATGCCGGAATTCGTCGCATTGGTGCGATTCATCGTGGATTCAGCACATTCGACAAAAAGATTTACCGCAATTTACCACAATGGCATATTCCAATTGAGCTACACCGCCAGTTACCTACTTTGCCGCTTATTTGCGATCCAAGCCATATTGGTGGAAAACGTGAATTAATTGCACCGCTATGCCAGCAGGCCATGGATTTGAATTTTGATGGATTGATTATTGAGACACACAATAATCCTGAAAAAGCCTGGAGCGATGCAGCTCAGCAGGTAACGCCTGATATACTGGATTTTATTCTGAATAACATTGTGATTCGTGATATGACACAATCGACTGAAAGTCTCACCGCTTTACGTCGTCAGATTGATGAGCTGGATAACAGTTTATTGGAATTATTAGCACGCCGCATGCGTTTTTCCGACGAAATAGGTATATATAAAAAAGAACATAACATGCCGATTTTACAGTCGCAACGATATGATGAAATTTTAAAAAGTCGTATAGCTCAAGCCATTCAAATGGATATGGATGGTGAATTTATGAAAACCGTTTTGGTGGCAATTCACGAAGAATCAGTACGTCATCAACAGGAAATTATGAAACAATAGATAAAAAAACTCCGGAGTCAACTTGTGATTCCGGAGTTTTTTACTGTTTTTGATTAGAATTTTTACATTTTCATTCTACCTTGTTGACCATGTTCACTTGGTTCATTTGAATCATTGTGCATTTTATGCATCCGTTGTTTCATTTTTTCCATTTTTTCAGTGCGCATAGTCTGAAGCTTCTGGAATTTTTCTTTTCCAATAACTTTTTCCAGATCAGCTTCATTTGTTTTCTTTTGGGCTTCAAACTTTGCTTTGAATTCCTGTTTCATTTTATACACTTCATCTGCCATTTTGATGCGGTTTGCATCTTGTTTTTCGATAAGTTCTTTCAACTTCGCTTTTTCAGCATCGGAAAGACCAAGTTCTTTTGCCATTTTGTCCGCTCTCATTTGAGGCGTTACCAAGCCCTGATGGTGTTCAACTCTGATTTCTCTTTTTTGAATCATCATTTTCTTTCCATCTTGTTTACCATTTTCCTGTGCGCTTAGTGCTACACTAAACATAAATAAGGAAGCTAAAACTAATAATGCATACTTTTTCATAATTCATTTTTTTAATTGTTTATATTGTAAGAAGTTATTTGTATTCTTTGACTAAAACGATATTATTAAATATTAAAAATCTAGACTTTAAATGAATGACAGATCTCCTAATTGGAACCATTCTTTTCTTTCATTTTTTGCATGCGTTCTGCCCTCATTTTTTGCATTTGATCATACTTTTCGTCACCTATGATTGTTTTTAGTTCTGCATCTTGATTACCCCTTAATTCTTTCATTTTTTTTCTGAAAGTAGGGTCGTCACCTTTAACTTCAGCCCTTAATTTGGCAAAATCGCCATCATTTTTTTCATACATTGCCTGAACTTTGGCTTTTTGTTCATCCGTCAGACTTAAATCTTTAGCCAATCGTTCAGCCCGTACTTGAGCAGTTACCTGTTTTCTTTCACCTTTATTTCCTTGTTGCGGTGTTTGTTCTTGTGCCGATACTGACATGCTAGCCATAAATACACAAGCCAAGATTAATAATCCAATCTTTTTCATAATTTCATTTTTTTTTATTGTAAATACTGTTTTTTGTTATCTGTTTCTTTTGACCAATAAATTATCAAATAGTTTAACCGACTACTCACTTTTTTTATGTTGACTTTATAAATCATTTATAGTTATCCTGTTTTTTGATCATTTTAAATTCGAATAATCCCTGAAAATATGTAACTTTGCATGCGAAAATTAAAATATAGAAACAATGAGACTTATCATTCAACCCGATTATCCAAGCGTGTCGAAATGGGCTGCAAATTATGTGGCTGCAAAAATAAATAAGGCAAAACCAACCGCCGTAAAACCCTTTGTATTGGGATTGCCCACCGGTTCTACGCCACTTGGAATCTACCGAAATTTAATTGAGTTATATAAACAGGGCGTTGTTTCATTCGAGAATGTGGTTACGTTCAATATGGATGAATACGTTGGACTGCCGCAAAATCACCCACAAAGTTATTACACATTTATGTGGACAAACTTTTTCAGTCATATCAACATTAAACCTGAAAATGCGCATATACTGAATGGAAATGCTGAGGATTTGGATGCGGAATGTGCTGCTTATGAGCTCAAAATGAAAGAATTGGATGGAGTGGATTTGTTTTTAGGAGGAATTGGTGCCGACGGACATATTGCTTTCAACGAACCGGCTTCGTCACTGGCTTCGCGCACTCGCCAGAAAACACTGACTGCCGATACCATTATTGCCAATTCGCGTTTTTTCGACAACGATGTGAATAAAGTTCCGAAGACGGCTATTACTGTTGGTGTGGGAACAGTGCTGGATGCTAAGGAAGTTCTGATTATCGTTTACGGACATAACAAAACCCGGGCATTACGTCATGCGGTGGAAGAACCAATCAACCACATGTGGACTATCAGCGGTCTGCAACTTCACCCGAAAGGCATTATCGTATGCGATTACGATGCCTGTGCCGAACTTACAGTGGGAACGTATAAATATTTTTTGGATATTGAAAAAGACTCCCTGAATCCGGATTCTTTACTTTAATTTGTTGCTGTTCTGAAAACAAAATAAGTTCCAATCTTTAGTCGGTTAGTGTATAGATAAGGATTTATCTGAACTCAACAGGAAGCTCCATTTTTACCGGAACCGGATTGCCGTTTTGTATTCCGGGAGACCAGTCGGGCATATTTTTAAGCATATCCAAAACAACTTCATCACAGCCATATCCCAGCCCTTGTTCAACCACAGGATTCGTGGCTTGTCCCTCTTTGTCGATGGTAAAACTTACAATCACTCTTCCTGTTATTTTATTCTTCTGTGCTAGTTTCGGATAAACAAATCTTGAATTTATATAGAGTGACAGATTTTCGTTGCCTCCCGGAAAACTTGGCATTTGTTCCAAAATAATCACACTACCTCCCAGTTGTGGTAACTTCCCCAAACTTCGACTGAATAATTTATTCAATTCAGGATAATCTCTTTTTCTGTAAAAATCTGAGATCAACAGTTTCTCGGCATTGTCGAAATAAATGCTGTTGATTAATAAAGAAACCAGTTGAGATGAATTCGTCTTCACCGATTCTTTATTGATTTTTTGTGCTCCTGAGCTGAATATTCCGCTCTCGAATGTTTCCTTTATTTCATAATCTGGCGTTTTGATTTGCCAATCTCCACGAATTAAATAATTCTTAATCGTTCCCTTAAACTGATAATCGTAATATTTAAAATCCAGTTTGCCTGTGCCGGCAGGAATTAATGTTCCGTTTTTTTCATCGTTCCATTCGCAAATTTTAATTGCCTTACCAGCCGTAACCAGCTTCAATCGTATATGTACTCCATCTTTTTGAAAAAACGTAATGGTATCGATGGTGTTGTTTTTATATGTTATGGCATATTCCCGGAATCCATCTTTCGCGCAGACAGAAAGCTCCCCTTTTCTCATTTTAGATAAATAACTTCCGCTTGAGAATTTGTTAGTTGTTCCGGTGTAATAATCAATGAACGCACCATCCGGCAATTTATCTTCCCGGTTCAGGTTGCAAACCCTGTAATACGCGGACTATTCCTTTTCCGTTACTTTTCCCGAATTGTTCAGATAAATGGT
>JBBQMQ010000132.1:0-9705 GCA_038329115.1 Bacteroidales bacterium | reverse complement strand
AGTGTGTAACCCCACTCGCGGAAACGAATCAGGATATACAAACCAATACCCAAAATAGCAAATAATACAGCCCAGAAAGCAGCCGTTTTAATATCATCAGCTATTGTTGGTCCTACTTTCGATGAGCTTTTTATGTTATTGGTTTTAAACTGAGCTTCAGAAACATCTTGTTTCAATAGCGGTTTTAAACTGGTATAAAGTTTCGATTCAATTTCACTATCAATATCAGTTTTGTTTTCGTTAATCTTGTATTTGGTTGAAATACGCACCTGATTGTCGTTGCCAATTGTTATTACTTGAGGAAGATCACCTTCAAATGCATTTTTCAACAATGATTTTACTTCTTCAGTTTTTACAGGTTTTTCAAAGTTAACGATATAATTACGCCCACCGGTAAAATCAATTCCCAAACTGAATCCGCGAACACCAAACGACACAAAGCTTATTAAGAACATAACAGCTGATAAAATGTACATCGTTTTACGAATTTTCATGAAATCAACTTTTGTATTCTGAAGAAAATGTTCAGAAATCTTGGTATGGAATGGCAATTCTTTTGCATTTTCACGTGCTGCATAAGCTTCAACCATATAACGGGTAAGGAATACCGCAGTAACAAACGTGGTTAAAATACCAAAACTCAACGTTACCCCGAAACCTTTAATTGGTCCTTGTCCAAAAATTACCAATACAATACCTGTTAACAACGTAGTTACGTTTGAGTCGATAATCGCAGTCAATGCGTGTTGAAATCCTTCTTTTATTGAAGCTCGCATATTCTTCCCGCTTCGCATCTCTTCTCGGATACGCTCGTATATAAGTACATTTGCATCTACCGCCATACCCATGGTGAGCACAATACCGGCAATACCCGGTAACGTTAACACAGATCCGAATGATGCTAAAATACCCATCAAAAAGAAAACGTTTGCAAACAAAGCAATATCAGCAATAAGTCCTGGTATTAGTCCGTAATAAAGAATCATATATGCAAGCACCAAAAGAAAAGCAATGATAAATGAAATTAATCCATTATTGATAGCTTCTTTTCCTAACGAAGGACCAACAATATCTTCTTGTACAATACGTGCAGGTGCAGGCATTTTACCCGATTTCAATGTGTTTGCTAAATCCTTTGCTTCTTCTACGGTGAATCTACCGGTAATTTGTGAACTACCACCTGTAATTTCAGTATTCACAGTTGGGAATGAATAAATGTAACCATCCAACGCAATAGCAATTGACTTGCCAATATTGTCTTTAGTCATACGAGCCCAGGTTTTTGAACCTTCAGCATTCATGGTCATACTTACATTAGCATAAGCCGAAGTTTGTGCAAAGTCAGCTCGGGCATCAGTTATTACGTCGCCGCTAAGTGGAGCACGTCCATCGCGGTTGGTTATTTTGATAGCGATTAATTCGTATAATTCGCCTTTTTTATCAATGGCTTTTACTCCCCAACGCAAACCTAAGTCGCGTGGCAAAACTTCTTTTACCTGTTTGGTGCTTAAATAAGTATTTACAAGTGCAGTATCTTTACTCAGTGCATAACCAACTATTGGTCCACGGCCAACTTGTCCGCCATTTGTGTTGGGTTGAAGTACAGCAAATAAAGGATTTTCCTTGCGATTTTTTTCCATCAATTTGGTGGAATCGGTTGAAGTTTCTACTTTCTTTTCGATAGCAGCTTTCAAACTGTCTACACCCGAAACAGCAGGTTTCTTTACGGCAGCTTTAGCAGTAGTGGTTGCAACAACTGAATCTTTTTGTACAGCCGGAACAGCACCACCAGACGATTGCATAGCATATAATACTTTATTGGCATCCTGCAGGTTGGTGAAAATTTCAGTCAAATCGTATGTTTCCCAAAATTCGAGGTTGGCAGATCCCTGAAGCAATTTACGAACGCGTTCTGGTTCTTTTATACCCGGAAGTTCAATTAAAATGCGGCCATTGCCCAATTTTTGAATGTTTGGTTGAACAACACCAAAGCGGTCGATACGTTGACGCAATACGTTGAATGAATTGCTTATAGCACCTTCAATTTCAGTTTTCAGCACTTTAACCACATCGGCATTCGAAGTGGTTAATGAGATTTTCTCTTTCAATTCGAAAGTACTGAAGATAGTGGCTAACTTTGCCTGAGGGTCTAATTTGGTATACGATTCCACAAATAAGTCCACGAATTCACGCTGGCTATTTGTTTTCTGTAGTTCAACAGCATTATTAATTGCCTGATTGAAAACAGGGTTTTGGTTGAAATCGGAGATCGACCGGATAATATCGGCAACCGATACTTCCAGTGTTACGTTCATACCACCTTTTAAGTCGAGACCAAGGTTAATTTCTTTTTCGCGACACTCTTTCAGTGTGTAACCCAACCATACTTTCTCGCTTGAGATAGAATCTAAATAGTTGAATTCCTTCATTTTGTCGCCTTTGGCATATTCAACAGCGTTCTTGTTGTAATGACTTGTTACAACGCTGAACGACAGATAAAATATACACACTAATGCTAGTGCAATTGCAAAAATTCTGACAAGTCCTTTGTTTTGCATGGAAAATTTTATTTAAAATAAGACATTAATTATTTCGGATTTTTTAAAGAGCTGCAAATATAGCATTTTTTTTAATACTAACATAAAAAAACGGCAATCTATACCTCTAAAATACAAAATAAAAGACAAAAGAACAGGCTGTCTCATTTAGAAACAGCCTGAAATTTAGTTGCGGAGGCTCGACTCGAACGAACGTCCGCCAGCTGGCGGATATGAGCCCAACGAATTAGGTTTGTTTAAGGATGGAATTTTTTAAGTATTCTCTACCTTTTGCAGACTTCAATTGTTTTTCGCGAAGTATTGCTTCGTATTTATTTTCAAACTTTTCGCAATAAATTAACACCCAAGGTTGAAATTTTTTAGTCCATCCTTTATTCCCAAGATGATTATGAGCAATTAATCTTTTTTCCAAATTCGAAGTATAACCAATATATATCTTCTTGAAAGTCAAACTATATAAAACATAAACTGAAAACATAATGCTTATAAAATTTGAAACAAAGATAAAAAAAAATTCATGACCTAAATCATGAATTTTTATAAGTTGCGGAGGCTCGACTCGAACGAACGACCTTTGGGTTATGAGCCCAACGAGCTACCACTGCTCCACTCCGCGATATTTTGTGGGTGCAAAAGTACTAAATTTATTGAAACAGACAAGTACTATTATGTTATTTTTTTTGCAGATGAAAATAAAAAGGAATTTTAAGAATAATCTCCAATACAAAATACAAAAGAATAAATCAAATGATTACTTTTGAAAACCAAACTTTTAAAACAACTAAAATGAAAACTATTTATGTATTAATTGCCGGTATGGTCATAGGTGGTAATTTGTTTTCCCAAAATTCAAATACTTACTTTAATCGTGGGTCATCGAAGTATTATAACCTCGATTATAAGGGTGCAATTGAAGAATTTACGAAAGTTATTGAAATGAATCCCAGAGATGCAAAGGCATATTTGAGTCGTGGATTATCAAAGTATTTTTTACAGGATTACGAAGGCGATATTGCTGACCAATTGAAAGCCATTGAAATAAACCCGAAATATAGCGATGCTTATTTTAATATTGGCGATGCAAAGTATAATCTTCAGGATTACACGGGCGCAATCGAAAGTTATACCCAAGCCATAGCAATCAATCCGAGAGATGCAATGGCGCTTGTAAGCCGGGGACTGACCAAGCAATATATGAAAAATTATACTGCTGCCATTGAAGATTACACACTAGCCATTAAAGTCGATCCGGGTCTGGCTGATGCATATATCGACAGGGGAATTTCAAAGTATTATCTCGAAATGTATAACGAAGCAATTATCGATTACTCGAAAGCAATTCAACTAAGTTCCAATTCGGATGCTTTTTACAACCGGGGGAATGCAAAATACGCACTTAAAGACACAAAAGGAGCGATGGCGGACTATAATAGGGCTGTTGAAATTAATCCTAAAAACGCTAAACCTTTTCTGAACAGAGGTTTATTGAAAGCTGAATTAAATGACCACAAAAGTGCAATTGAAGATTTTTCAAAGGCAATAGAGCTGAATATCAGGTTCAGTGATGCGTATTACAACCGAGGAGTTTCAAAAATTGCGTTGGGAGAAAAGACCGGTGCTTGTTCTGATTTTCAAAAAGCGGATGAATTAGGGCATATTATGGCACCATCGGCCATTCTGAAATATTGTAAACCATAAACAAACAATTCAAAATGATATTTGGAGTGTTTGTTTAAGTGTTTTATTTTATAGCAACACCGATTAATCCTCCAATTCCGAATGTAATGGCGGCTGCAATCAATCCAAAGAAAACCATGCGGAAACCTGAAAACCAAAGGTTTTTTCCTGTAAAAAGTGTGATGGCAGCACCAATAAGAAATAGTCCAAGGGCACTCATGGCGATACTTAATCCAATTGCGTGAATTCCGGTCAGGAAAAAGAAAGGAATTAGCGGTATCAAGCCTCCTACTGTAAAAAGCAAAAAAGAATATATTGCCGCTTCAGCTGCCGAACCTTTCAATTCTTCGGGATTTATTCCTAATTCTTCTTTCACCAGTACCTCGTGTGCATGCGTTTTGTCTGTCATAACTTCAGCAGCCATAGCATTTGCCTGAATTTCAGGAACTCCTTTTGCCATATAAATCAAAGCCAGTTCTTTTTGTTCACCTTCAGGATTTGTTTCGAGCTCTTCCATTTCAATTGCCATTTGGTTTTCATACAATTCCTGCGAACTTTTTACCGAAATCCATTCGCCAAGTGCCATGGACATGGCTCCGGCTAATAATCCGGCAATCCCCGCCAGCAAAACGCTGTGATTTCCTCCTGTGGCACCAGCAACTCCCATTACCAGACTGAAAACCGATAACAAGCCATCGTTTCCACCTAACACGGCAGCCCGGATGGCATTTCCACCCACCGAACGATGTTTATTTTCAAATTTAGCATGTTGAGCTCCGCTTATGTCTTTGTCATTTTCCAGAATAGACCATAAAATTTTTACATGATTGGTTTCAGCGCCGGTAATTTCCATTTTATTTTTTTCCTTGGTCTTGATAATGGCACTCGAAAGACCTTTTTCGGTATCCATTAACGCACCAAGTACGTAGTCGTAGCTGAAAACTTTGCCAATCAAATTGAGCGTTTGGGCCCGCCACGATGGTTGTATCAGATTTTCAACCGGCATATTTGCTTTTCGTGCAAAAGCTTCGGCATGACTTTGTTCAATTTCACTCATTTGACGAAATACATTGGCAACTGCTTCATTAGTTTCGTTTTCAGCCAGTTTACGATATAGATAACACGCATCTATTTCGGTTTGAACACTCTTGTTTTTCATTTTGGTAATTTTTTGTCAAAAGTAAAAAAAATAGTTGAGATTAAATAAAAAAACGGGCTCAGAAATTAATCCGAACCCGTTGTATATTATTTTGAGAATGTCCCCTTATAAAAACGCGAAAGGTAGTAACGCCTTACTACCAATCTTTGTTAACCTTAAATCTAATACTATGAAAAAATCACGATGCAAAGATAAAGCGTATTTTGTACACTTCCAAACTTTTTTGGGAAAAAGTGTTGTGAAAGCATGTTTTATAACATGTATTTAATCTTTTTGCACCAATTTAACGAAAATTCGACTGAAAAGCGATTTTTAAATGGTGTTTTTGTAACACGGATGTAATAACTCAGTTGTCAGAACATTTAAAATCCAATCGATTTCAATCCTAATCCTGTTTTTTCGTCCAAACCGAACATTAAATTCATGTTTTGTACTGCTTGTCCGGATGCTCCTTTGAGTAAATTATCAATCATCGATACAATCAAGAGCTTATCACCGTGTTTTTCCAGATAAATAATGCCTTTATTGGTGTTCACTACCTGTTTCATATCGGGATTTTTATCCACCACGAACGTAAAAGCTGCATCTTGGTAAAAATCAGAGTATAATTTCTTCGCTTCTTCCAACGACAAAGCGCAGGTCGTGTACGTAGTAGCATAAATTCCACGGGCAAAATTACCACGAACGGGAATAAAATTCAATGATTTTTTGAAACCCGGTTGCAACTGCCGAATCGATTGACCGATTTCTTCCAAATGCTGATGATCGAACGCTTTGTAAATGGAAATATTATTGTTGCGCCAGCTGAAATGCGATGTTTCCGAAGGTTTTACGCCAGCTCCCGTTGAACCGGTAATGGCATTCACGTGAATTTCATCCGTCAATAAACCCGTGGCAGCCAGCGGAAACAATGCCAGCTGAATAGCTGTGGCAAAACAACCGGGATTGGCAATGCGTGTGGCAGTTTTGATTTCATCGCGGTTTAGTTCCGGCAAACCGTACACAAAATCGTGATTCGGGCTTTTGGCGCGATAATCGGTGGAAAGGTCGATGATTTTCACATTGGCAGGAATGCTGTTTGCATTTAGAAACTTCTTGCTGTCGCCGTGAGCTGAGCAAAGAAAAAGCGCATCCACCGCATCCACCGGCAATTCGGAAGTAAATATCAGATCAGTTTCACCAATCAATCCGCTGTGCACTTCGGTAACGGGATTTCCGGCATTGCTGCTGCTGTTTACAAACACAATTTCCACATTCGGGTGGTTTATCAAAATCCGAAGCAATTCTCCGGCAGTATATCCGGCGCCACCAATCACGCCTGCTTTAATAGTTTTCATATATCAATTTGAAGTTTAAACTGCTGTTTGAATGTTTTTTCTACTTTTAATTCTTTCAAAAACAATAGTTTGAGTTGATTTTTCTTCTTCAATATCATAATCGTCCTGCAATCCTAACCAAAATTTTGCTGAGTTACCAAAATATAAACTTAACCACAAAGCAGTGTCTGCAGTGATTCTACGTTTCCCTTTGATAATTTGTGAAATGCGGGTCTGAGGAATTTCAAGATCTTTCGAGAGTTTGTATGCAGAAACAGCCAACGGAATTAAAAATTCTTCATTTAGTATTTCTCCGGGATGTATATTTGCTAATTTGTCCATGTTGTTCTAAAATTAAAATTAATGATAATCAATTATCTCAACCTCAAATGCATGATTGTTTTCCCATTTGAAAATGATTCGCCATTGATCATTTATCCTGATGCTATAGAAGTCATTTAATTTTCCGGAAAGTTTTTCCAAATGATTTGAAGGTGGAATGCGCAAATCGATAATATTCTGTGAGTTGTTCAACATTCGGAGTTTTCTTCGTCCAACCTGTTGAATTTCAATTGGGATTCGTTTTATTCTTTCACCTTCCCATATTTTTTCAGTGTCTTTCGAGCCAAAAGAAATAATCATATCAACGATTTAAATTACTAACGTCAAAGGTAAGTATTTTGTTTTATCCTACAAAATTATTTTAAATGAAAAAAGGATTATCCACCCAATCGCCACCAGCCAAGTCCATGCCCAATAACTGAACTTTCGGTTTTTATGTCGCAAGGTGTACATCAGCAGTAAATTGGCAAATGCTCCACCCAGAATTTCCAGTGAATGCAACGTTTTTTCAGGAATTCGTCGTCGGTTTTTAATCGCTGCTTGTTTATCTAAAGCAAAAACTATTCCGCTTACAAAATTAATGATAATCAGGTAAATATAAAAACCTGCGTCAAGCGTCAATGTCATTTTTTCTTTTGGCAGAAATTTCTTTCGTTTTATTTTCAGGCAAATAGTTGGTGCTTGTTACTACTTTTTTACCAGATTTTAGTTCCAGTTGTTTGCGCGCATCTCCGGCTATTTTTCCACCGGCTTTGGCTGCTTTTTGGTTTTCGTCAAAACCTTGTGTGTCTGTGTTTACAGCAATTTCTTTGGTAGAAGCTTCGCCCAGCATTGAAAAAATCAACTCTAAATCGGTCATGTGGTCGCGTAAATTCTGACTTTTCAAGTCCTTTACAGCTTTATATTCTTTCGGCGTTAATCCAAAGGTTGCTTTTGAAATTTCAGCTGTCAAAATCGCATATTCAATCTGTTCTTTCACTCCACGATTTTTCCATTCTTCAGTCAATTCTTCCCGAATGGCAATACTGCGCATCCGTTTTTCAATCCAATCATCAGGATAACCCTTTAGCTTATATAGTTCTCTGGTTCTCTGTGTTGCCAATTCAGGATTTTCGATCTCATCAAGCCGTTCTGCACCTACTTTTGCCAACCACAACTTAAATGGTTCTGCTTTGGGCGAAGGAATAGATTGAATGATTCGTAACAAATTCTGAGCATTTGCACAACCCATTCTTTGTCTTCCACCACTGGTTTCAACCCAAAGGGTGGGTACAATTTGTACCCACCCTTTGGCGAGATTAACATCACGGTTTCGCATACGTTTTAAATACTGTTTTGGGTCATTACTGTCGGTTAAGACTGCAATAACATCTTCAACCACAAAATACCATTTCTCTTCGCTTTCGTTCCAAACAGAACGTATTTGTTTGCTTTCAAAAAGTTTAATATTGCTCATATCAGTAAGGTTAACTATCAGTAAGGTTAACTATCTGTTGGTTAATATATTTGCATTTTTCATTCATTATTCAGCAAATCAGGTCTTAACAGCTGGGTCCTTTCTACCGACTGCTGGTGATTCCATTCGTCCACCTTAGCCTGATGACCGGATAGCAGAATGTCAGGCACTTTCCAGCCCTTGTATTCTGCCGGACGCGTGTAGACTGGCGGTGCCAATAAATTATCCTGAAACGAATCGGACAAAGCCGATTGCTCGTCACCAATTGCTCCCGGAATCAATCGTACAATGGCGTCGGTCATTATCGCCGCCGGAAGTTCGCCGCCTGTAAGCACATAATCGCCAACGGTAATTTCGCGCGTTATCAAATGCTCCCGCACCCGGTGGTCAATGCCTTTATAATGTCCGCAAAGAATTATCAAGTTCTCCGACATGGAATAACGGTTTGCCATTTTCTGATCAAACTTTTCACCATCAGGCGAAGTATAGATTACTTCATCATACTCCCGCTCACTTTTCAGTTTGGAAATGATTTTATCAATCGGTTCGATTTGCATCACCATTCCGGCACTGAATCCAAACGCATAATCGTCAACCCGACGGTGTTTGTTGGTGGTATAGTCACGCAAATTATGCACGTGAATTTCCACAAGTCCTTTTTCCTGAGCACGTTTCACAATGGAAAAATTCAGCGGACTTTCCAGTAATTCGGGTACGGCGGAGATAATATCGATGCGCATTTCTATTTAAATTAAAAGCCCCCTAAATCACCCGATTGGGGACTTAAAGACAAATTCTACTTGTTTTTAAAAATTAAAGCCAATCGTTTGTGTACATTTCATTTGTTGGAATAAAACACAACATTAATTTAGTTTAATTGCTTATCTCCTTTAGTCAAGTTTAAAAATTTTCTTTTTTTTTTGACCCCCAAACCCCGACCTCACCCCAACCCTCTCCATTTTGGAGAGGGAGGAAGAGGGGATTTTGATTAGTATTGTTCAGTAGAAATTCATTTGATATTTTTAAAATACTGCGTCTTAAGCCCCCATTTGGGGGTCTACTCTTTATACACATCTTTTAGAGCATCTAAAGCGAGTTCGAAAGCATCATATTTGATATAGAAAATATCCATTCCATTTTTTATTGTAATATATCCAGGAGCACCTTGACTATTGTATCCTGTCCATTTACCTAACC
>JBBQMQ010000131.1:0-9755 GCA_038329115.1 Bacteroidales bacterium | reverse complement strand
CAACTGATTTGGGCTTACATATTTTGGCACTAGTGCATGCTTTTTGCGGGGTGATGTCATATATCCTTGCATTTAATTGCACAAATTTAATCATATTTATCTGAATAACAAACAATAAGGAGTTTCTCAGCAGACCCTAATTAGCATTAATAAATTCATCTTAAATAATCCGAAACGAAGCTTATCATTACACGGTCTCGTTTCAAATATTAACTTTAAATAAATAATTCGTATGAAAACAAAATTTACTTTATTAGTAGCCGCTGTATTTTCAGTTGGTGCTATGGCGCAACAAATTGCCACTTTCGAAACGGGGTCAACAACCTTGGGTACTATTGCTGGTGCTGGTGTTGAACAGCAAACCAGTTTTGTATTGGATGCTACAAATCCTAACAAAACGGGTTTAAATACATCTGACAAATGTTTGTATATTCTTTCCAATCAAGTTCAAAGTGAAGACGTAAGCGCTGAGAGTCCAGGTCGTCCACAATGGAATGCTAATGTTTTTACAATTACATTTGATAGTCCTATTTCCATTACAGCTGCTAACCGTTACCTACACATTATGCACAACAAAGAAAGTCTTTTGAGTGGTACCTGGTTGATATTTGCAGAAAATGGAGATAATAACTACGTAGAAATTGGTCGTGGTGCTTGCCCCGAAGCTGGTAAATGGTTTGATATGATGGTGGACTTTGATACAAAATTGACAACTGTAAAAACTATTCGTGTTAATTTGGACGGAAACTGGGGAAGTGATCCAATTGCACGATTCTATCCTCCAACGAAATTTTATTATGATGATATTGTTATGAATAATAGCAGTTTACCGAGAGCTGAATTAATTACCCGTTCAAACTTGTTGGATTTTGAAGATACTTCAGTAACAAATGCTACGGTTACCCTCGTTACACAGAATGCTGGATATACAACTAACTTAGCTTATGTAAATCCAACTTCATCAGTAAATACGTCAAGTTCATGTGCCTATTTTAAACGTAATTCTGGTACTTTAGTATGGTATCACGGATTGCAGTTCACCTTTAAATCACCTGTTGATGCTGGAACCAATCAATACCTACACGTGATGATGAAAAAAAGTGTTACAGAAACACAGAATGTACAAATTTCACTATTTAATATTGGTGGAACACAAAGTGCTGCTCTTATGAATGTTCCACTAACTACAGCGTGGGTAGATTATGTAATGACAATACCTTCTGCACATAGTGTATTTAATCAAATGTGGATTAAGTTTAATGCAGCTGCTGTAACTACAGAGTGTTTTGCTGATCAAATTTATATAGATAATTCTTCTGCTCCTCGTACGGCACTTACAACAGTAATGAATGAATTAGAAGCAGAAAGCTTTAAATTGTATTCAGAAAGCGGGAAAATTATATTGAACGCCAGTACAACAAAAGAAATTGAAATTTATAATATTAGCGGGAAAAAAGTTTACTCCAACAAAACATCAGATCTCATTTGGAATGCACCAACGAAAGGTTTATATGTAGTTAGAGTGAATGAAAAAGCTCAAAAAATTGTAGTTGATTAGTTTAACAAAGCAGCCATGCCAATTATCAAGTTATGCTTTTATAATTTGATGGGCATGGCTTTTTTTATTCACAGAACTCAAACAACTATAGATTTTTCAAAGGAATATATGAATACAGCCTAAACTATAGAAATTGATAGTATCAAGTTTGGAATAGGTATGCTAGTATCACACATCAAATATATAAAGTATGAAAAAAAACATTATTTTACCAATCATTGCGATCCCTTTAGGATTAATTTCAGCTGCCGAAACTGAGCGACCCAATATTCTTTGGCTTACTTATGAGGATACTTCTCCTCAATTTATTGGATGCTATGGCAATGAAGCTGCAAAAACGCCTACCATGGATTCTCTTTTTGTGAATGGTGGAATTCGGTTTAATTATGCTTATGCAAATAGTACAGTTTCATCAGCTTCACGCAGTTGTATAATTACTGGTCGTGATGTAAATATTATGGGCACAGGAAATCACAGGTACAATAGAACAGTGCCTGCTGAAATTAAAGGGTTTCCATATTATCTTCGACAAGCAGGTTACTATACTTCGAACAACGTAAAAACAGATTATAATATTTCTAATCCGAATTTCATCACCGATGCTTGGAACGAAAGTTCAAGTACAGCTCACTGGCGCAATCGCCCAACACCAAATACGCCATTTTTTAGTGTTTTTAATATCATGTTTTCGCATCAGAGTTTTGCCTCTCGAAATTCTGTTTCATATTACCTGACAGGCGTTTACGACAATCTAAATCCTGCCCGAAGAACTGACCCTGCTACCATGATTGTTCCTCCTTTTTATAGGAACGATGCAGAAATGCACGGTTATATGACCCGTATGCAAAATTGCATTAATTATACCGATCAGATTATTGAAGAGCGGATAAAAGAGTTAAGAGAAGATGGATTGGATCAAAATACAATTATTTTTATTTTTAGCGATCATGGTGAAGGTATTCCCCGTGCAAAAACTTGTCCTATCGGCATGGGTTATCGGACCCCATTCATTGTTTGGTTACCCGAGAAATGGAAGCACCTAAACCCTTACATCGAAAAAGTTATAAACGATAAACAAATTTGTTTCGAAGATTTAGCTCCAACTATATTGAATTTAGTTGGCGTTCAGACACCTTTAGGAATGAACGGTAAACCTTTTATGGGTAATAATAGTTCGACAGCAACCTACATTCATGGTTCCCGAAATCGAATCGATGACTCGCCTGGTATAGAACGTTCGGTTATGAAAGGCAGGTATGTGTACACACGTGTTTTCTCTCCCTATTTACCAATGCACAAAAATCAGGGTTACGATTATAACGGTGATATTTTGGTTAGCATTCGTAAAAACAAAAAATTAGGACTACTAAATGCAGTTCAGAAAGAACCATTTTTACCCAGAACTACAGAATATTTGTACGATTTGGAAACGGATCAATGGGAAATTACAAATTTAGCTTACATGCCTGAATATGCAAGCTTGCTAAATGAGCTTAGGACCGAGATGATACGCTATACAAAGGAGATTAAAGATATTGGATTTATGCCCGAATACGAAATGCAAAAGCGTAGTCAGGTAAAAACTCCTTATGATTTAAGAGCGGATTATGATATTAATTCAATTGTAGATGCAGCCATGTTGGTAGGTGGCGGACCAGATATGCTCCTACAACAGTTAAATTTATTAAACAGCACTGATGATTTAGTAAGGTATTGGGCTGCTGTTGGTATTTATAATCAAGGCTCAAATGCTGTTAGTAAAGTAAACGAGATAACCACGGCACTCAACAAAGAAACTTTTGAGGGTACAAGAATTGAGTTAGCAGCCTACTTATATAAGTTTTGTAATGTAACATCTGTATTTAATATTTTAGCACAATATGCTAAAGGTTCTGACCCATTGTTGGCCAACGATGCTGTGGTGAAAATACAAAATATGGGCGATAAAATTGTTGACTTCAGCGATTTAATAAACGAAATTCAACCTTTATGGTCAACCAATGATAATGTATATTGTGTTTCGCCTACAGTAAATGTCACGCAAATACTCATTAATGATGCTAAAAACAGTTCGGTAAGTGATACCATACAAAATAATGCAGTTTATAATATTAAAAACGCATTAACAGGTGGATATTTAGGAGTAAAAGATGCATCTTTATTAACGAAGAGTTTAATAAACCAAACATTATCTACTGGCAAGCATACACAATGGAAATTAGAAAAACAAACCAATGGTATTTCGCTAACGAATTTAAATAGTGGTATGGCATTGTCGATGGATGTTGGCAATTTATCGAATGGAAATTCTCCCATTCAGGAAGTGTTTGTTGATGAAACAAGGCAACTTTGGAATCTCGAATTGTATGATACGGGCTATAAAATGATTAATAAATTTAGCAATAAAATGCTGCAGGTAAACGGTCAGTCGAAAGCTGAAGGTGCTGTTGTATCTCAATGGGATTGGAATGGTAAAACTCATTTTATATGGAAATTGGAAAGAGTCCCAACTGATGACACTAATCTATTTTTTATAAAAAAAACCGGTGGAATTTTAAAAATTCAAGATGTCAATCCCTGTCCTGTAAATAAAGGAAACTCGCTTAACATCGAATATGTACTCAACGAAGCAGGTGAAATTACAATTTCGTTGGTTGATTTAACCGGGAAGAATAAAACTATCTGTAAAAAAGAAATTCAAATTCCAGGTGATTATAGAGCGAATATAAATATTGAAAATAATTTAAACTCCGGCATTTATTTAATTGAAGTAAAATTAAACTCAAACAATACTGTTTCCTCAGATTTCAGGAAATTTATTGTTCAGTAATATTAGTAGAAATGAATAAGAAATATGTAATTGCATCGTCAATTTTGTTGCCAATGTGTGTTTTGGCAAAAGAAAGTGAGAAAAAAATAAAGCCAAATATACTTTGGTTGACATTCGAAGATACTTCGCCACAGTTCATTGGTTGCTATGGTGATGTTTATGCCAAAACTCCTGTAATGGATGCTTTGGCTACCGATGGAGTCCGTTTTACATCTGCATTTTCTACAGGTACGGTTTCAGCTCCAAGTAGGTTTTGTTTAATTACAGGATGCAGAACAGCCACTATGGGTACTGGAAACCAAAGGAGCAATTATGCTATCCCTGAATTTGTAAAAGGATTCCCAACTTATTTACGTGAAGCGGGATATTACACTTCAAATAATTCAAAAACAGATTATAATAATGCTAACGCAAATACAATAATAAAATCATCATGGGATGAAAGCTCAAATAAAGCTGGCTGGTGGAAACGGAAACCGGGTCAACCATTCTTTGCTGTGTTTAATAGCTATTACAGTCATCAATCAAGAACCATGACAGAGCCATGGCAAGCTTATGAAAAGGCAGTGTTGACTGATCTTGACACTTCAAGGTTTACTCCAACTAATGGTCAATTTGAGTTACCATCTTTCTATGTTAACTCTTCTGAAATGCGTAAACAGTTTTCGAGGGTCTATAATTCAATTTCAAGGACTGATCAGCAATTTGGAGAAATACTTACTCGACTTGAAAAAGAAGGATTAAAAGATAGTACGATTGTTTTTTGTTTTTCTGACCATGGCGAAGGAATTCCCCGTGGCAAAGGGAGTGCTTTGGGGTTGGGTTATCGGGTGCCATTTATTATGTGGATACCCGAAATGTATAAATCCTTATCACCATGGGGCAGTGGAATTGTAACGGAAAAATTAGTTAGTTTTGAAGATTTTGGTGCTACAGTTTTAGCATTAGTAGGTGTGAAAATACCTGATTATATCGAAGGCAAGCCTTTTATGGCTGTGCCAAATCCGGTGAATAAAAAATATGTTTACGGTGCATGCGATGCCATTGATAACAATTGGGAACTTTCAAGATCGGTATCGGATGGGAAATTTATGTACACCCGTGTTTTTACGCCATTTCAACCGTGGGTTCGTTGGATCAGTTATTACGATGTTTCGGATATTCAGAAAGAAATGAGAAAAGATTTTTCGAATGAAATGATGAACTCAATACAAAACGAAATAATGGCTCCCCGAAAAAATGAGTTTTTATACGATTTGGAAAATGACAAATGGGAAACAACAAATTTGGCTGAAATTCCAAATTATAAGAATATCATAAGAAAATTTCGCAATGAAATGATGAAACATGCAATCCAGTCAAAAGATGTTAATTTCATCCCTGAATATACACTTTCATTAATGAAAGATAAATTTTCGCCCTATGAAATTCGTCAGAAAAAAGAGTTTTTCCCCGCTTTAAAAGTAATTAAAGCTGCCATGCTGTGTGGAAATGGTAGTGAAGTTATAGCTAAACAAATAGAACTGCTTGCAAATAAAAACGAATTTGTCACTTACTGGGCTGCAGTAGGACTTTTTTCACAATCCGGGAATTTGGGTATTTATACTCCTGAGTTAATTAGTTCGTTAAAAAAAATGAGCTATCCTCCTGCTAAACTTTTTTTAGCTGGAGTAGTAATGAAAAATTCAAATGATGCTTCAGCTCGTGAAGTTATTAACGAAGCACTATTAGATAAAGATAATTATCTCAGCATAATAGCTATGCAACTACTTCTAAATTTAGATATTGCTCAAGCAAAAACATTTTTATCTATGGTTAATCAATCAATTGATAAATACAAGGGCGTAAAAGGTCGTGATGCTGTGAATGATTACATGCATGTTGTATTAATGCGATTATCTAATAAGTCATTTACATATTAATCAATTGCATATTAAATCTTACTGCATTCCACATTTTCAAAGTAAATAATCAAAATCTACAAACAACAGAAATAGATTTCAAATGAAAAGAGTTTTTTTTATCACAATAATGTCATTGCTGCTTGTATCTTTTACGAACGCACAAGAGAATCTTAAACTTTATGGACGCGAACAGGGTTGGGAAGCAATAATTGATAAGACTGATGGCTCCATGAAGTCACTAACTTATAAGGATGGAACCATACTTAATTTTAGATCTGATTCATTGTATCGGGGTCCTCGCTGGGAAAATTCTGAAATTTCAAAAGTTGATACGAAAAACCTTGTTTTTTATAGTAAAAAAGCTGTTATCGATTATTCGCTAAAATACATTTCTCATCAAGGAAATTTTGCCGTTGTAGTAAGTATAACAAACAAAGGGAAAGAAGTTTACAGTCCGAAATTTGAGCGTTTGAATATGGGTGTGAATACTGAAATGATTAAATTTCCAGAATGGAATGAAGTGTTTTTTCCTACACTTCTTCGATGCGAAAAGACCCATTTTTGGGGATATTTAATGAGCCCAAAAGGGAAAATTGTAACTGTAGGCTCAGCAGATCCTATTGCTTCTTACAATTTACAATATCATTCAGGCGAACATCGCATATTTTCGTTTAGTTTGGATATGCTTCACCAACAGCCCTTACCAACACGTCATCCGATTCAAACTTCACTGAAACCGGGTGAACATAAAACCTGGACTATTGTATTTAAGCAAGCTGACAAACTCAGTGATGTGAAACCTGCACTTATGACTTCGGCAAATATACCCATGATTGATGCTGAGCGATACTCATTACAAGAGAATGAAAGTACAATAGTTACAATATATAGTAAAGTGCCGTTGAATGTAAAACTAATTGCTCCCGATGGAAAAAGTGAGTTACTTGGCACTCGTCGAGCTGGTTCGGATAAGTATTTTGTAAACCTCAATTTATCACATGGTGCAGGGCAATACTCATTACAGGTTACCGACAAACGAGGTCGTGTTTCGGAAGCTACTTTTTCGCAACTTCACACGTATTCGTGGTATATGGATAAAGCCCGTGATGCTGCAATCAAAAACGGTCAGAAAGCCTCAAGTCACCTTGAACAATGGTTGGGACTTACTTCAGGAGTAAATGCTGCCCGTCATATTCCAAATGCCAATAAAGACGCTATAATGGATGCGGAACTTATGAAGGTTCTGGCTTTACAATGGGATTTAGAAAAGAAAGAACCGAAAAACATTCCACATCCTTATCGATTTATGTCAAATACAGCGCAAATGGCTGGAATTCTTGCTTACCGCTATTTGAAGGAAAAAGATATTAAGTGGTTGGAATGGGCAAGCGGATTTGCAGATTACGTTATAACTTGCCAATCAACCGATGGATACTTCACGCCAAGTACGCAATATAAAACCATTTATACATCTGTGTTTTATCCTGCCAAATCAATAATGGAAGTAATGGCAGCCGAAAAAATTGCTGCAGCTACCGATTCGCGTTGGCAAGTGGCGTACGATCGGCATTATCTTTCGGTGAAAAAAGCGATGGATCATCTGGTTGCTGTTGGTGACAACATCGAAACCGAAGGGCAACTAACATATGAAGATGGAATGATAAGCTGCAGTGCTTCGCAATTAGGTCTCTTTGCTTTACTTCAAACCGATCCGGTTCAACGGGAAATTTATGCCAAGGCTGCTAAACATTTTCTAATTGGTCATAGCTGTCTTGAGCAACTGCTTATACCTGATGCGCGAATGAACGGTGCTTCGTTGCGTTTTTGGGAAGCACAGTATGACGTTCTAATTAGAAAATCGTTGAATATGATGAATTCGCCTCACGGTTGGAGTGGTTGGGTTATACCTGCACTCTGGTATCAATACCTCCTAAGTGGAGACGAAATATGGCTAACCAAAACAATGAACGCATTAGGCAGTTGTATTCAGGTTATCGATAGTAAAACCGGTATGTTGCGATGGGGTTTTGTGTGTGATCCATACCTTGAAGTTACGATGCTTGAAGAAAACTCGACAACACCCGGACGAGGAAAACGTGTTGAACATGTTATTGGGGAACAATATGTGCCAATGATTTCTTCTTTCCATTATCCTGATAGAGAACCCGTTTCAGGTAATTCCGAATTGGTTGGCTGGACATGCGACAATGATGTTCATGAAATTTTTACCGCAATGGAAGAAGTTGCCTTAACATCAGCTTATGTTATCGAGCGGGAAAATGGCGAAGTCGTTTCATGGAATTGTAAAGCTACGTTAAGTTCCGATGGTACTATTACGGTAATACCCAATGATGATGTTGTTTGCAGAGTGCATCTCAATTTAAAGAAAGAACATCTTGTAAAAATCAAATTTTTAAAAGAAACCATTGAAAATATAGAAAATGCAGGAATGCGATGGGCAGGGTCAGGAGGTGTGCCTGAATTGTTCAGATAGTATTGATGTTTAATTAGAACCTATGTTTGTAAAATAAATCATATGCAAACACAAAGAGAAGAATTATATTTAGAAGGACAAAATATATTTGTTGGAATAAATATTCAGATAAAATATTGAAATGTGTTTATTTTTAAGGAGAATCTTCTTCACAAAACATTTAATCAAACACCCAATGCAATGTCGTTCTCAAATTATCTTACACAAAATTTTCCCAATCCGTTTTATAATTCTGTATTTGAAGTAGGTTTTAATGGATTAAATGCACATTATGAATTGACAAATCTTAGTATCCGAAACATCATGATTAACCCAACGTATGTGCCAACATCTAACAATGAAAGACGACGAAAAACGGATAAAGTAGACGGTAATAAATTTGCTTGTAAAATGGAACGAATAATTAACTATAAATTATAGCCTCCATGAAGCTGCTACAGTTGTAATTAAAATGATGAATTTGTCAGGAAAAGTTGTATGGTTGTCTAAGGAAGGAATCCAAATTCCCTCACAATACTCTATAAGCGTTGGCTTGAACAATATAGTTCCAGGTAATTATATCATTGAATTAAATTGTAAAACTTCTGACGGTATAATAAAAAGCACGAATAAAATCATTATCACTAATTGAAAAATATCATGAAAAAAATCGTTTTAATTTTTTGCAGTTTTTTCCTTATAACGCTTTCTTATGCACAAGTAGCAGATAAAAAGGAATATCTGGCAACATTTGTAGCTGAATTATACAAGCAATGGCCCAATAATAAAACACAGAACTTGGTTTTTCACGGACACAGTGTTCCTACCGGTTATTATACCGCAGCTATAGGAGTAAGAACATTCGATTCTTATCCTTTCTATACCTTAAAATCACTCAAGGATAAATATAATTTTGCTGTTTTGAACTGTATCATTACTTCTAAAGGGGGCGAAAATGCTAAAAATGGAGCTCTCCGTTTTGAGTCGGAT
>JBBQMQ010000130.1:0-9788 GCA_038329115.1 Bacteroidales bacterium | reverse complement strand
TACGAAATAGGTGACCCAGATCTGAAACCTGAAAGCAGTTTGCAATTGGATTATGAATTAGGATATAACACAGAACATGTGAGTGCGAAAATGAATTTATTTGCCAATAATATTAGCAATTATATTTTTTCACGGAAACTGAGCAGCGTTATTGGCGGTGATTCTATTGCCGACGATGTTCCAGCTTACAAATTTGATTCAGGGAATGCGCAGCTTATTGGCGGTGAAGCATCTATTGATATTCATCCACATCCATTGGATTGGTTGCATATTGAAAATAGTTTTTCGTATGTTAATGCGCAACTTCTAAGTCAAGCTGATTCTACAAAATATTTGCCTTTTACACCTGCTACCAAATGGAAATCGGAAATTAGAGCAGATATAAACAAAGTAGGAAAGCAGTTGAAAAATTGCTTTGTTGCAGTTGGTTTTGAGTATTATTTCAAGCAAGATAAAATTTATTCAGCATTCAATACAGAAATAATGACTCCTGCATATACCTTGCTTAATGCAAGTATCGGCGGCGATATTAGTTGGAAAAAGCATAGCCTTTGCTCTATTTACATTAGTGGAACCAATCTAGCTGACATAGTTTACCAAAGCCATTTGAGCCGTTTGAAATATGCTGCTGTAAATAACGTTACGGGCAGAACAGGCGTTTATAACATGGGACGAAATATTAGCCTTAAAGTAATAGTTCCAGTTGAACTATAATAGCTGGATTAGTTTGTAAACAAATCTGATATTGATGTCATGTTCAAGTTGTAATAAAAATGACATCTTTCAATTGATTTAGACAGACATAAAAGAAATTGTTTGGAAATCTAATCGCCCAAAAAGCAAAAAAAGCCACAGCAAGTTCATGTTTATTATCAAACGTCTTGCAGTGGCTTTTATAGCTTTTTGATAATAGGCAGAGCGGTCACAGTACATTGTTTTTTAGCTTTACGGCTAAGAAAAAAAGAAGCCGATAAAGCTAAAAACAATGAACTGTAAGTTTATAATAAATACTTTGGATGGTTGGTAAATCTTGATTTTAGCACGCTCTCAAAGCAAATCGAATAAATGTCTGATTTAGAGAGAAAATTATTTTCATTTAATGTGTTTATATTCCTAAATTTCACTATTTTTGTTACGTTAATTCAACAGTAAATAAATGTATTATTAATCACAGTTCTAACCATTATGGCAAGTACAACTGAAACAGGTCACGCAAAAAACGTGGCAAACTTTGAGACTTTAATTTCTTCTGCAACAGCTTTAGGCGAAACTTACAATCCCTCAAAAGAATCAATCAAACTAATTTCATTACATGCTCTTCTTTCAGTTTCAAAAACTTCATTAAATAATTGGAATATAGCCCAATCTGCATATTCTAATGCAGTTGCAGCACGAGAAGCCGCTTTTGAACCAGTAATTAGACTTATCACCCGGGTCAACAATGCACTTAAAGCAACCGACACAACTACACAAGTTGACGAGAGTGCAAAAACTATTGTTCGCAAGTTACAAGGTGCAAGAGCAAGTGCTAAACTATCGGACGAAGAAAAGAAAGCTCTTGAAGCCGATGGTAAAGTAGTGAATCAGATTTCGACTTCTCAAATGAACTACGACAGTCGTTTGGAAAACCTCGACAAATTTATTATGCTTCTTTCTTCAGTAGAACTTTTCAACCCGAATGAAGAAGATTTAAAGATTACCAGCCTTACAGCTCTTTACAACAGTTTGAAAACTAATAATGCAGATGTTGTAACAGCTGAAATTCAGTTAAGCAATGCACGCATTTCTCGCAACGACATTCTTTACAAAGAAAAGACTGGTTTAGTTGACATAGCATTCGACACCAAAATATATATTAAATCCGTGTTCGGAGCTTCAAGTCCCCAATTCAAACAAGTATCGAAGCTCAATTTCATAACACCGAAACAATAATAGCAAATTACTTTTAGCGGTTGTCATTATGGCAACCGCATTTGTATTTATCATATCCACAGAAGACAAAGAGCGACCCACAAAATACAAACAGCGATAAATATTAAACATTAAGCCATACATAAAAGACATTATTCTGTCCACAATTTACATTAAGTGAAACACAAAAGACATTACGACAACAGTAAAATACAAACAGCGACAAATATTAAACATTAAGCCATGCACAAAAGACATTGCACCGTCCACAATTTACATTGAGCGACACACAAAATACATTAGGACAACCACAAAACACTAACTGTGAAACGAGAAAAAAACAGAAAATTCTCTGTTGAAGAAGAAAAGAACGAGAGCCTAACACCGGCTAGCCAAGCCAGCTGCCCGACAGCTTTGTGCAGTCTGACAGCTTTGTGCAAGGCAGCTGTCGGCTAGCCTTGGTCGTTAGGTGCAAGCCTACAAAAAAAAGAAAAGAAAGACGAGAAGTGACAATAAAAAAGGTTGATAGATTGAATATAATGCGACTAATATAAAAAAAAAGTTCTTTGACAATATTTTATAGCTGTGCTGTTGGTTGGCATAACTGACTCATAATTTTGCAGAATAAATTTAAAAAAGAAAAATTATGAAATCAAAAGGAACGGCTTATTTATTATGGTGTCTCAGCATTTTTGGCTGGTTAGGTTTTCAACACTTTTATTTGGGTAAAACTTTCAAAGGTATTATTTGGATTTTTACTGGTGGAGTTTTTGGCGTTGGTTCATTTATCGACTTGTTCACGTTGGGAAGTGCGGTAGAGAACTACAATACTAACGAGGAACTAAAAACCATTCGGACAGCGACTTTGAGCAATACAATCAACAAGAAATAGATGGAAACTTCTAAACAAACTCACCATGGAATCAAAATTAATGTATCCTAATACCGAGGATATTATACATGGAAGAGGATATTTTGGGATTGGAATTGAAAATGTAAAAACAACTCGGAATTTAGGAACAGTCTGGCGGTCGGCACAAATTATGGGTGCCGATTTTATGTTTGTAATTGGTGAACGATACGAATATATGAAAACAGATACGATGAAAAGTTGGAAACATATACCGCTGTTCTATTTCAAAACCATAGAGCAGTTTCTCGAAACTTTGCCAAAAGACAGCAAGTTGATTGGTGTGGAACTTGACGAACACAGTGTACCAATTTCAACATTTAAACACCCACAAAGAGCCATTTATCTTATGGGAGCAGAAGATATTGGTTTGTCAACAACAGCTTTGAAAAGTTGTGATGTGGTTATCCAATTGCCTGGCAAGTTCTCGCTGAATGTTTCTGCTGCTGCATCTATTGTTTTGTACGATAGGTATGTGAAAAGTAGAGGTTTGTGAGATTATTTATGTTACTTTGAAGAAAAATTATTAACTCTTAAATTTATTGTTTTATGGAATCTGAATTTGAAGAAAAATTACAAAAATGGGCAAAAATTGTAGCTGATACTTGTCACGGAATTGCTACATCGTCTAATTCAGACGAAAAAGTTGACTTGTTTTTTTATGCACTACAATCACCTCCACGAGAAAATCCTGATTTATTGATAATTGGATTGAACCCAGGAGAGAATGATAACTATCTAAGTGCTTGTCATAAACGTGGATTAGAAAGATTAACAGATAAAGAGATAAAGAAAGAAAATCCGTTTTGGTTCGATTCAGAAAAAGGGTTCACAAAATGGGCAATTTGGAATAGATTAAAAATTTCATTTCAAAATGAGAAAATGCTCCCTATATTGGGAAATAGCGTTTATATGAACTTATTGTATTTCAACACTAAGAACTTCAAAGAGTTTCAAAGTAAGAAAGGGAATGTTAAGGCATTTAACACATGCTGTGAATTAACTCAAGAAGCTATACTGAATGTTTTTACACCAAAAATGATTATTTGTTTAGGGGTTTCTGATTGTTTTAATGGGATTAAAGGTTGTTTAAACTATCAAGTTTTACGTACAAACAGTAAAAATAAAAAGTTAGTTATCCGAAAAACATTTAATGACATTCCAGTATATGGTATTCCACACCCATCAAGTGCAAGAGGTATTACAAACGATGATAGAAAATTGATTGGTGAGATAATTCAAAAAGATTTTTTCAACGAAGAATTTTAGCATTTAAAAGTCAATGAAAAAGCGTGATTTACTTCAAAATTTCTTATGGATTCTTCCAAACAAAGCAACTCCAGAAAAATTGAATAATGCTACATTACATTATAAATCATCCTTTCATAAACTCATTCTTGCCACTTACGGCATCCTTCACCCAAAAGTTCAATGGTCGGAAATTCCTTCGACTACAGAACTTGCAGAAGAAGTTCAAAAGCAAATTGTTTGTATAAACACGAATGAAACGAGCAAAGTAGAGTTGTTACATAAAATAGAAGTTTATCAGCCAAACATAATTATTTTTGCTGGTACATTTAAGGAAATTGGAGCTTCTGAAATGGAAAAAATTGGTTGGGATATTAGTTATTCGGCTAAGCGGTATGTGAACGATGACCAACTTGGCAATACAACAGCATTTTATATTACTTCGCCTACCAGACTTTGCATTGAAGCATTTCACCCGAATGATTATCAAATATCGGATAAAACATATTGGTACGAAATGAAAAAAGCGGTTGAATTGTGGGAGGAATTTAGATAATTTCAAGAATGAAACCGCTTGACAACAAATTGTTTTCACTATCAGCCAAAACATTACAACAATGAGAGAGCTTAAAATAAATAAACAAGAAAGTGAATTATCAATTGAAAAGTTTGAAAATAAATTAGTTGCTTCTATTGCTCGTCGATTTGCAGTAACGGAAAAAGAATTAGACGAACTTTATAATTTTGGAACATTGAAGTTTGAAGAATACAAAAATATACTTTCTGAAAACGATTTTGTAAGATTTTCAGCATGGAATATCGAACAAGACATTCTAAAAAGAAAAGAAGAAATTTCTATTCAGCAAATTGGTTGCATTGTTGGGTAAGTTATACAATTTTAAGAATAAAACAGCATGGCAACAAATCTTTTTAATCGTTATATCTGGTTAGTAGACACTATTCATCGTTCAGGAAGAATTACTTTTGAAGAACTGAATACCAAATGGCTTCGAAATTCAATGTCGGAAGGCAAACAAATTCCACTGCGCACATTTCACAATCACCGTGCTGCCATTGAGGAAATGTTTGAAATCAACATTGTGTGTGATAAAAGCAAATACGAGTACTATATTGACAACGATGAAGATATAGAAAAAGGTGGTGTACGCAGCTGGTTGCTCAACACTTTTGCAGTGAATAACTTGATAAACGAAAGTCATAAGCTGAAACACCGAATTTTATTTGAGGAGATTCCTTCGGGTCAACAATATCTTACACCTATTATTGAGGCTATGCGAGATGGATTAAAACTCGAAATGTCTTATCAATCATATTGGAAAGATGAATCAACCGTTTACGAAATTGAACCCTATTTTGTGAAAGTCTTTAAACAACGCTGGTACATGATTGCCAAAAGTGACAAACTTCGCATTTACGCATTGGACAGAATTAAAAACCTAACAGTTAGTAGAAACACTTATAAAATGCCCGAAGATTTTGACCCTGAAGCATATTTCTATAATTGTTACGGAATCATTCAGGATGAAACAATTTTGCCACAAACCGTTAAGTTGAAGTTCAATTCACAACAAGCAAAATATGTCAGGGCTTTGCCACTTCATCATTCACAGAAAGAGATTGAAACAAAAACAGATTTCAGCATTTTCACCTACTTTGTTTCACCTACTTTTGATTTCAGGCAAGAGATATTGCTGCATGGTGGAGATGTGGAAGTTCTTGCTCCTGAGAGTTTCAGACAAGAGTTAAAGCAATTAACAAGAGAGATGATCAAAGCGTACAAATAGAATGACTTAATAATTAGTTGGATTAAAAGACTTATCGCCCAAAAAGCAAAAAAAGCCACAGCAAGTTCAGTGCAATTTTTAGAAATTTCGTAAAGTGGCTTTTATAGCTTTTTGAAAATAGGCAGAGCGGTCACAGTACATTGTTTTTTTGCTCGCTTAGACAGATGAAGTGCATTTTGAAAGAAAAAAACAATGCACTGTAAGTTTATAATTGAAAACCGAAGTTTTACTTACGACAACTACAAAAAGGAAATAGACACATAGAATTTGTAACAGCCTTCGACAAAAGAAAAACAACAAAGAAAAACAACAAAGAACAAAACAAAAACAAACTATTTACACGTCTCCTATAAAGGCCTAGCACCTAACACCGGCTAGCCAAGCCACCTGCCCGACAGCGTTCCGCAGTCAGACAGTTCACCGCAGGGGCGGTGTCGGCTAGCCTTGGTCGTTAGGTGCAAGTGTAAAAAAATAACCAAGTAACTTTGAAAGACAACAGAAAAATTGTAGATTTACGACAAAATAAAAAATAAAAGATGGCTAGACAAGGAGCAAACAAATTATTACATAAAGCAAAGAAATCAAAGAGTGATGAATTCTACACACAATATGTTGATATTCAGAAAGAGATTGAAGCATATTTGGAATATAATTCTGACACATTTCGAGGTAAAGTCGTATATTGTAATTGTGACGACCCATTTGAGAGTAATTTTTTCCGCTATTTCGTTTTAAACTTTGATAGAATTGGTTTAAAGCAATTAATTACAACAAGCTATAAACCTTCACCAGTTGCTAACACTCAATTAGAGTTATTTGGAGAGACTGAAACGAATAAACAAGCAAAAGGTCGTCCTAAAGCAACCGCTAATAAGTTTATAATTAATTCTGTTGGCGATATAGATGGTGATGGTGAATATAGTTTGAAGGATGTAGCATTACAGTTAAAGCAAAATAAGAAAAATGAATGGTCACCTTTAGTTGAAGATGGGGATTTTCGAAGTGAAGAATCTATATCACTATTAAAACAATCTGATATTGTAATAACAAATCCACCATTTAGTCTGTTTCGTGAGTTTATTAAGCAACTTGTTGACTATAAAAAGGATTATTTAATTATAGCCAATATTAATGCTATTACATACAAAGAAGTTTTCCCTTTAATAAAAGTGAATAAAATGTGGTTAGGTACAGGCATGGGACGATGGATTTCTGGCTTTATTGTTCCTGAATCTTATGAATTATATGGTACTGAGGCACGAATTGATGAAAATGGTAATAGAATAGTTGCTACAAATAATTGTCTTTGGTTCACTAATTTAGACCACGGTAAGAGACACCAACCATTACCACTAATGACCATGAATGATAACATTAAATTTAGTTCCCATAAAGACATTAAAGGAGTTGGGTATAAAAAATATGATAATTATGATGCAATTGAAGTTCCTTATACTGATGCTATTCCAAGTGATTATGATGGTGTCATAGGAGTTCCAATTACTTTCCTTGATAAATATAATCCAGAACAGTTTGAAATTATTGGCGCAAGTGATAATGGTGCTGTAGATGAAATATATAAATTACCACATTTCAAGAAACATAATGAACCATATGTCAATAACGAAAAAGTATATAAGCGAATTTTTATAAAGAGAAAGTAAACGAATGGAAACAACTTTAAGAACAGAAATTACCGTAAAAGATATTTGTGAGGGATTTATTTATAGCGAACTTGAAGGGAAAGGGTTATTTGGGCTTTCGGGGAAACTAACCATTCAACCTGAATACCAAAGAAATTATATTTATGCTTCCGAAGGAGGTAAAAGAGAGGTTGCAGTTATTGAATCCATACTGAAAAAATATCCAATAGGACTAATCTATTTTAATAAAACTAGTGACAATTGTTTTGAAGTTTTAGATGGTCAACAGAGAATCACAAGTATTGGTCGTTTTGTTACAAATAAATTTGCTATAAAAGATGAAAACGGTAATGAACAATTGTTCGGAGGTTTTGCAGCAGATAAAAAGAAAAAAATTTTAGAAGCGAAGCTTCTTATCTATGAGTGTGAAGGTACAGAAAGCGAAATTAAAGAATGGTTTAGAACAATAAATATTGCAGGAGTACCACTCAACAGCCAAGAGTTATTAAATGCTGTTTATTCAGGTACATTCGTTACATTGGGTAAAGAAGAATTCAGCAATAGCAAAAATTCCAATAACCAAAAATGGAGTTCATACATTTCTGGAAGTGCAAACCGTCAAGATTTTTTAGAGAGAGCTTTAGAATGGGTAAGCAAAGAAAATGTTAGCGAATATATGAGCCGACACAGATTTGACAACAACATTACTGAATTAAAAGACTATTTCACGAGCGTTATTGATTGGGTATCTACTGTGTTTGCTGATGTTGAAAGCGAAATGAAAGGACTTGAATGGGGCAGACTTTATGAAACTTACCGCAAACAACCATATAACTCAAAAACAGTTTCAAACGAAGTAAAAAGATTGTATGCCGACCCTTATGTAAAAAGCAGAAAAGGAATTTTCGAATTTATTTTGGGTGGTTCTACTGACACAAAACTTTTAGAAGTCAGAGTATTTGACGATGCTACCAAAAAGTCTGTTTACGCAAATCAGACAGTTGAAGCCGAAAGCAAAGGCATTTCAAATTGTCCTTTATGTGCAATTGGACACGATTCAAATAAAACAAAGATTTGGAAACTCGCTGAAATGGATGCAGACCACGTTACAGCCTGGAGCAAAGGTGGAGCAACAGACTTAAAGAACTGTGAAATGCTTTGCAAAACTCATAATAGAGCAAAAGGTAATAAATAGTACAAAATATAATTTCAAACATTTCCTAAACTAATCGCCCAAAAAGCAAAAAAAACCACAGCAAATTCAGCTCGATTCTATAAATCTTATAGAGTGGCTTTTATAGCTTTTTGATAATAGGCAGAGCGGTCACAGTACATTGTTTTTTTGCTCGCTTAGTCAGTTGTAGTGCATTTTGTAAGAAAAAAAAACAATGCACTGTGGGGAGTTGATTATTTTGGCTTTGTGCGTTTAGACAATTTTATTGGGTTTATTTCAACTGGCTGAAAAGAAAAGACAACTAATTACAAGTCTCTGATAAACACCTAGCACCTAACACCGGCTAGCCAAGCCACCTGCCCGACAGCGTTCCGCAGTCAGACAGTTCACCGCAGGGCGGTGTCGGCTAGCCTTGGTCGTTATGGGCAAGCTTACAAAAAAAAAATATAAGACATGAAAATTAAAATTTTAGAAACAAAGAAAATTGAACATAGGTCATACTATCTGTGTAAATGTAATCTTCTCGATTATCTGGAGAATCTTAAAGAGGACTTTTATGAATATGCGATTCAAAGGAAAATAGTAAAAAACCAATATCTAGATAAACTATATTCAACTATTAAAGTTGGGGATCCAATTCCGACTATAACCCTAACATACAATAAATTTGACTTAGATGGGATTATTGATGGATTTGCCGAAATTGAGTTAGATCATGCGGAAATTTTAGATGGACTACAAAGGTCATTTAGACTATGGGCTTATTTATTTATCTCAAAAAAAGATTCCAGTAAATTAGATTATCGAAGCTTTGCAAAAAAATTAAAAGAAGAAAATCAATTATTTTTTGATTCCGGAGTACTTTCTACAAAGCTTATTAAAAATTTAATTGAAACTGGTGAAATAGATGAAATTCAAGATGTCCTATCTAATTTTGAAATAAACTTAACAATTTGGACTGGTTTAACTGAAAAGGAAACAATTCAAAAAATGTTAGTTTTAAATGCGGGACAAAAGTCTGTCTCAAAAACACATCAATTTGAATTATTGTTTCTCCATTTTTTCGAAGCATTACAAGACTCTGGTATTAAATTATA
>JBBQMQ010000129.1:0-9847 GCA_038329115.1 Bacteroidales bacterium | reverse complement strand
CTCCAATTTGTAAGCTTAAAGCTACTGCATTATTTACATTTACAGTAACTACATGTCCTCCATTAATAATTATTGCATCCGCAGCCGTTGGTATTACCGTTCCGGCACCACCACCATTCGATGTTGACCATGTTGAAGTTGCATTCCAATTGCCATTAGCTACCGCATAAAGTGTGACAGCATTCAAACTATTCACCCCAATTATTAAAAATAACAATCCAATAATGAAAAACTTCATTATTGGTATGTTAAGACCGATAGACACAAAAATGTCTAACGATTTTAAAGTTAGGTTCTTTATTATATTATGAGTATAACATTTCACCATTTTATTTACTTAGTTAATGGTTTTTTGAGAATATTGGAAAAACGTGCAAAGATAGTGAATTTTCAACAATTTTAAGCTGTTTACTACACAAAACTGTAATTATTACTACAAAATAAATCCTTTTTCATAAAAATGAAACCTCTTTATCCTGTTTTTAAAAGACGAAATCCAATACTCTTATTTCTAATCAACAATCTTATGAAGAATTGCATAATGGGTAAGTTCCACATTATTCTTGATATTCAACTTTTCAAATATCCTGACGCGATATGTAAACACCGTACTAATACTCAATTTCAATTCGGCTGCAATATCTTTAACCTTATCGCCCGATGCCAACATTATCATTATTTCCTGTTCACGGTTTGATAATGTTTCATGTGGCAATTGATCTTTTTCCGGCATAATGTCAAAAGCCAGTTGTTCGGCAAGAGTTGTGCTTAGGTAACGTCCTTTTGTATATACTTTACGGATAGCAATAACCAGTTCTTCAAGTGCCGTATCTTTGCACAAATAACCTGAAGCTCCGGCTTTGAGTGTGCGTAATGCAAACTTATCTTCGGGATGTATACTTAGCACCAGAATATGAAGTTTTGGTTTCAAATTTTTGAGGTCGCCTAATAGGTCAAGTCCGTTTCTGCCCGGCATATTCATATCCAACAGGACAATATCACAGTCAGTATTTGGAATTTTCTCGAGGAGTTCAGCACCATCTTGGGCTTCACCAACTACCACCAAATCAGATTCTTCTTTCAAAATCTTTTTCAATCCTTCACGAATTATTTCATGATCGTCTACAATGAACACTTTTATCATAATCCTAAAATTTAAAATTTAACTTTATTATTCTATTTATATTAACTAATTACTCTGATTTCTTTTCAACTAATTTTTTTTTGTTGATTTTTTATTTATTTGTAAATGACACAACTAAAGAGATATCAATCATATAAAACTATCAAAATATTCTATGCAAATATAATCATAATTTTAAATCTATTACTTTAAAATATGAATGATAGTCATTAATAATCAAAATAATTTATTCATCTGAAATCCAACTGTTTAAATAGATTAGTTTTAATGAAGAAAAAAACATCTTATTTCGTTTTATTTCAATCGATTGCATGTTGAAATTAACAATTTCAAACTTCAAATTGCATTAACCATTAATAACTAAAAAAAAGGCACAAAGACACCTATATTTCAAGCAAGTTCCTTTTTTTTTTACTTATTTTTAGCTCAACACCAGGTAAATAACCCATATTTTTTCTTCCGAATTTAATTTCTTTTTACAATAAACCAACCATGCGAAAACATGAACATTTATTTCAAATACGGCATTGCAACTTTTACACTTGTACCAGTTCCTTTTTTACTGCAAATGGTCAATTCGCCATCAAGAAGAAAAACGCGCTCCTTCATGCCCATAAGTCCATATGAATCAACTCTTTTTGCTTTGTTGTAATCAAAACCAACACCATTATCAACAATTTCAAGAATTATTTTTTGATTATTTTCATTTAGTAAAACCTTTAGTTCCGAAGCTTTTGAATGTTTCGCAATATTATTCAACGCTTCCTGAACAATGCGGAATAATGCAACCGCTTGTGGTGGAGCTAATTCTACTGAATTTACATTATTCTTAAACGAACATGCGATATTGTATCTATCCTCAAAGTTCTTCAAATGTTGTTTTACAGTTTCAGTAAAACCAAGCAAATCAAGAACTTCAGGTCTTAGATCAGTCATAATTCTTCGTGCTGATTTCAACGTATTGTCTACCAGTAAGTAAAGATTATCAAACTTAGGGGCAATATCTTTTGCATAATCCAACTCATCCTTTTTTTGAGTTGATTGTTTTAATAATCCTAAATCAATTTTAATGGCTACCAAAATTTGGCCCAAATCATCATGAATTTCCCGGGCTAACATCACTCTTTCTTCTTCCCGCACATTTTGTAAATGAGCAGCAAATTTCTTCAATTGAATTTGTGATTCCAACAAGGCTTCTTGCGCCACTTTACGATCGGTAATATCGTTGTGTTGAATAATAACATGATTTAATTCACCATTCTGGTCTAAAATCGGATATGCCCAGTTACTGTACCAAACTTTCTTTCTCTCATTTACCATTACGTTCTGAGATTCTGCAGCCACACCAATATCAAAGAGCACTTCCCATTCCACTGTTTGTTTTTCATTATACACTTTTTCCAATTTAGGTATAATCCCTTTTTGTTTAATTTCTTCATCTTTGAAGATATTATAAACCTGCCCTTCCATTTTGCTTGCTTCTACTCCAAAAATCTGGGTTAATTTAGGATTAATCCGCTCGCACCAACCATTCTTATCCAAAATTTGAGTACTTAATGACGACTGCATAAACATTTGTTCAAAAAACTGTTTCTGATTATACAAATCGTTTTCCGATCGTTTACGTTTAGTTATGTCAACAACCAAACCGGATACAATCAGTGGTTTACCCGCTTTGTCTTGCTTAGAAACGAAACCGGTATCAAAAAACCATTTGTAATCTCCCGAAATTGTTTTAATTCTGTATTCAATTTCGTATTTTGGACTCTTATTATAGATATGATTCTTCATGGCCGTCATAACAGGTTCAGAATCATCTGGGTGAACCAGTTTCATAAAATCAGAATAATGACTAAAATCTTCAGCCTCATAACCAAGCATTTCTGTCTTTCGCCGCCCAAAGAAAACATGTCCTGAATCAACATCCATTTCCCACCAGGCCATGTCAGATATTTCCATCGCAAGTTCAAGTCTCAGATTATTCTCATATAAAGCTTGTTCGATAAGCTTTTTATCGGTTATATCTATATTAAATCCTGCAATTCCGATAGTTGATTCTTCGTTTTTAATGGGGAATGCAATTTGTTGGAAGATGCGGTTTTCTCCATAAACTTTAAATTCGTACTCTTCATCTATTATTTCACCGGCAAATACGCGTGCATTATTTTTTTCCCATAGTTGAAGAGTTTCCTGATCAATTCGGGGGTCTGTTGTCGGTGTATATCCGATAATGGAGCCATAATGATTTACCAGTTTTTTATTCTCCAAAATTCCAATACTTTCTTTATCACGCGCCCAGATTTCGAAAGGAGAATTATCTATAAATGTACGAAGCAGGGTTTCACTTTTTTGTAATGCTTTTTCTGCCGACTTACGATCAGTGATGTCATGAAGACAGATTAAAATATTTTTATTGTCCAGGGCGTTAATCAATGCAGTTGAGCCAAGTAAATGAACCTCGGTCTGAATTCCTTTTTTTAATACAGTCGATGTATATTCTATATCTTTAACTCCGTTTAGCGAGATATGAGTTGTCTCTATTGCAATTCGTAATGGACATATAATACATGATTCACCAAAACCACACCCTTTTTTGTTTTCAAAAGCGTGAATACAGCCAACGATATTTCCTAAAACTTCATTATTATCAGCATTATCAATAAAACCGGTAAAATCGGTAAATGCTTTATTTGCAAACTGAATTTCACGATTTTCGTTAATAACACACATCATTACCGGTGCATTATCATAAATTGCTTTTAATTCAGTTCGATTTTTTTCCAACTCGGATTCCGCTTTTTTACGATCCGAAATATCATGTCCTGCCATTTGTACAGCCGGTTTACCTTCAAAAAGGATAGGCATAACAATTATTTCAACATCCACCTCGGTTCCATCCATTCGGATGTATTTTTCTTCTACAGAAGGTAAAATAGAATTTATCGGAGCCAGTGCCACGAGCTTCATCCGCTCAAGTACCAACTCCTGATTTTTGGGATGAATAAAATCAATAATTGTCTTACCCATAAGTTCCTCTTTATGGTTGGCTCTCATCAATCTCAAGGCGGCTTTATTGATATATGCAATTTTACCTTCTACATAAATCATTATTCCCTGAGGAGAATTTTCCATCAAATCACGATATTTTTCTTCACTTTCTCTGATTTTTTGCTCTATAAGTTTTTGCTCTGTAATATCAACCACTACTCCTCTTAAACCAATAGGGTTATTATCTTTAATAATCAAATTAATGGATAATATTGCCGGAAAAACAGTTCCATCTTTTCGGAGCATTTTAAACTCTTTATTAGAAATCTGACCTCCTGCTAACTTTTTATGAATACTTTCTATTACTCTTTCTCTTTCTTCGGGAATATGAGCGATAAGCGAATTTTTACCTACCAATTCGTCGATTTCATAACCAAAAAGAGTTTTTGCGTGCTGATTCACATAAGTTATTTCGCCGGTCAACTTCATTTCAAAGACAACTTGCGGAAGCAAATTGGCCATATGGCGGAATTTCTCTTCACTTTCGCGTAATGCATTCTCAAAATGTTTTCTATCCGTTATGTCGCGGGTAACTCCATGAAATCCAACAGGTTTAATTTCATTATCGAGTTGTATTGTTACATTTACCTCTACCCAAATCCAGCTTCCATCTTTACAAACTGATTCATATTCAAATTTCATCTCAGGGTCCAGATTCCCTGCCTCCATTTTACTTTTCACTTTTGAAACCTGTTCTTCAATATGCCTTATTCCTTTTGGATTTAAAAGACTAAACATCGGTCTACCTATCAATTCTTCCGGTTTATAACCCTGCATTCGCTCAATGGCCGGACTAACATAATCGAAACAGAAATTGTAATCCATATGCCAGAGAACATCGCCTGTATTTTCAGTCATAAAGCGATATTTCTCTTCGCTTTCCTTCAATAATGTTTCGGCTTTTCTACGCTCTGTAATATTGGTTACGATAACCTGACCTGCAGATTTTCCATTAAAAATTATTCCAAGTGCGACAACTTCTGCATAGAATACGCTTCCATCTGCCTTAATTAATTTTTCTTCCATTGGAGGAACCTGACCTCCTGCTGAAACCTGTAAAATTCTTTTCGTAACGGCTTGAATGCTATCTGGATGAACAATTGATAATACCTGTTTTCCAATCAAGTCTGAAGGTATAATTCCACCAAACATTTCAAGTCCGGCTCTGTTTACATATACAAATTTTCCCTCTTGATATATGGCAATTCCATTCGGAGAATTTTCAATTAACAGGCGATATTTTTCTTCACTTTCATATATAGCTTTTTCGGCAATCTTACGATCGGTTATATCCCTGATTGCAAAAACAAATCCATTTGGAGTGCCATCGGCATTTCGTACAAATTCTGCATTTATCTCTGTATGAACTTCAGTTTTGTCAACTTTAACCACTCTATATTCTTCCGGTCCGTTGAAAACTCCAAGAAACATATCTTCGATATTCTTCTGCGCTCTATCTTTATCTATTAGAAAATCATTTATATTTTTACCAATGAAAAACTCTTCTGATTCATAACCAATTAATTCAACTCCTTTTGGAGAAATCATTCTGATATTTCCTCTTAAGTCTGTTACAGTAATATTATCGGGCGATGCTTGTATTACCGAACGATAAATTGCTTCGCTCTCACTTAAAGCTTTTTCGGTTAGTCTTCGTGCTGCAATTTCTTTCTGTAAATCTTCCAACAAGTTTAAAGTTGCTATATGCGTAGCCTTAATTTCTCTTGTCTTCTCTTCAACAATAATTGAAAGACGTTCATTTTCAGACTGTTTTTCAATATTAATATTTCTGATTTTTACCATGGCACGTATCTGAGCCACTAATTCACTTTCGTCAATTGGTTTGGCTAAAAAAGCTTCGGCACCAACTTCAAGTCCGCGTATCCGGCTCTCCTTATCTCCCTTCAAAGCAGTTACAAAAACTACCGGAATATCACAAAGATGTTGATTGGATTTTAATCGTTGGCACACTTCAAATCCATCCATTTCGGGCATAATAATGTCCAGAAGAATTACATCAGGATTTTCAGATGCTGCCAGTTCGAGGCCTTCCTTTCCGTTTAAAGCCATAATAATTTTGGCATTGGGAAATGCTTCGGAAGTCAGCGCCTGAATTGTGATCAGGTTATCAAGATTATCGTCGATTGCAAGGATTATAATTTCTTTATTATCCATATTGATGGAATTAATTTTTAATGTTATGCTCTCCAACCCCAAATAGGGGCTTTAAATGCAGTTTATATCTTTGAATTTTTCTGTTTCAATTATTGAGTTCACTCTTAAGCCCCCATTTGGGGGTCTGGGGGTCAGAGGCTGAAAGACGCAATTTATATCTTTAATTCTGTATCAATTATTAATTGAACTCTTAAGCCCCCATTTGGGGGTTTGGGGGTCATCATACTTTTGTTTTACAAATCACTACCATTTCTCTTATTTTTGATAAGACCTCATCTAAATTATGCATTATGTCATTGTTAGTAAATCTAATAACACGAAAACCTTTTTGATTTAGCAAATGTGTTCGATCCATATCATGCTCTTTTTGAAAATTATGGATTTCACCATCAACTTCAATAATGAGCTTACAGGAAAGTGCCACAAAATCAGGAATAAAGATATCAATAATATGTTGCCTTCTAAATTTTACACCAAATTTATTACTTTTTAATTCTTCCCATAAAATTTTCTCCGCCTCCGTCATGTTATCTCTCATATTTTTTCTAACATCTTTTATTAAGGGATAAAATTGAGGATTGGCCGTTTTCCATTCAGGGAAAAACGTTATTTCTTTTTGTAAAATTGAATTTTCAGTTTTATCCATCATAGTTATATACTTTTTCTTCTTTGACCCAAAGGGACTTTGTGATGAAGATTCAAATTATTTAAGCAACTTAAGTAAATGATGTTTTTTAATGATCTGTTTTTTTTCGACCCCCAACCCCCAAATGGGGGCTTAAGAGTGAAACCGAGAAACGATTTACATTATATTAATTTTTCAAAAACTGAGTCTTATAGCCCAACACTTAATATTCCTTTTTCCTTCTCCATTTGGAGAAGGTGTCCGAAGGACGGAAGAGGTTCTTTGGGGGTTTGGGATCATTTCCCGTAAAGCACTTTATTTATCGTATCAAAAAAGTTTTTTTCGTCTATTGGTTTTGCAATATAGGCATCAAATCCATGTGATAAAATTATCTCACGTTCCGAAGTCATGGCACTTGCAGTGAGTGCTATGATTGGAATATGTTCCAATTTGCCATTCCCTCTGATTGTTTTAAATGCCTCAATTCCATCTATTCCCGGCAAAGCAATGTCCATTAATATCAAATGTGGTACATGTTCTTTTGCCAGATTAATTCCATCTTTTCCATTAATTGCTTCAAAAATAGTATATTTATCGCCCAAAATAGCCTTTACAGTTGTCATATTATCCGGATTATCTTCAACTACAAGTACATTTGGTTTTCCACTGATTTTGGGTAGAGTGGTTTTTGGTTTTACAACTTCTACTTCTTCTTTGAAAACAAGACTGGAAATTGCCCGCAACAATTCTGCCTTGTTGACATCTCCTTTTTGAATAAGCTGATGCACATTATTTCGCTTCAAGAATTTCAAATCTTCTTTGGTAATATGCTTTGCTGTTAGTATCAGTACCGGAATATGCGCTGTTGGTTCAGCATTACGAATGGTTTTAAGCACTTCAAATCCATCAATTCCCGGCATCATCAAATCAAGAATCATGGCATCGGGTATTTTTATCGAGATGACATCAAGTGCCTCTTTTCCATCATGTGCAGTAAGAATTTTATATCCGCTTTCTGTCAGAAAATCTTTCATTTGAACAATTGCCGGCTCACTATCGTCGACCAGTAATACAGTTTTTTCAGGATTGCTTTTGTTCTGAACTGAAGGTATAAATGGTTTTTCATAATACATTGCAGGTTCTTCAGTTATCCGGTTTTCTTCACTGTAGCTTATCGGCAAACTAAGTGTAAATACCGATCCTTCTTCAGGTGTACTTGTAACTGAAATAGTACCACCTAATAGATTTGCATACTTTTTAGCAATGGCAAGTCCAAGTCCGGTTCCACCATAACGTCGCGATGTGCTACTGTCGGCCTGTCGGAATTCGTCGAAAATATGAGCCATGTGATGAAGTGGAATTCCAATTCCGGTATCAGTCACAGAAATTTCGATAGTTTCAGTTTTTTTGATGACTTCAATTTCTACTTTCCCTTTTTCGGTAAATTTCACTGCATTGGCAATCAGATTTTGCATGATATGCCTGCATTTATGTATATCGCTGTTTATAAACACATTGTGCTTATTTTCTTTTTGAACCAGTTCAATATTTTTCTGATTGGCCTGAGGTTGAATCATTACTATCAGTTCTGCAATCATATTCTCTGAACTGAATTTTGAAATCTCAACTTCTTCTCTTCCGGCTTCAATGCGCGAAATATCCAAAACGTCATTAATTAGCGTGAGCAAATGTTTTCCGTTTCGCTCAATTACTTCGAGGTAACTAAATTCATCTGCACCTATTTTATTAGCAAGTCTGCGACTGAGAACACCCGAAAGCGCAATAACCGAATTAAGTGGCGTGCGAAGTTCGTGACTCATGTTGGACAAAAAATTGGTTTTAAGTCGATTAGCTTCGTTCAACTGATTTTTCTGCATTTCCAATTCGCGGTTTTGTTCTTTCAATTCAACGGATTGTGTTGCAAGTTCCGATTTTTGAGCTTCCAGCTCCGAATTCTGAAACTCCAGCTTTTTAGAGAACTTACGGGATTGCCGGTACACCAAAATTCCTTCGATACGAGCAGTGAGTATATCAAATATTGATTTTATCAGTTTGTGAGATTCAGGGCTGTATTTTCGTAAACTAGCGAGTGAAATAATGGCAACTATTTCATCATCAGCCACAATCGGAATGCTAATTATTTCGCGTGGAACGTATTTTCCCGAAACTGTCTGATAAATAAACGAGGTGTCAATCGGAATACTTTTGACATATTGAATTTTCTGCGATGAAAGTACTTTTCCAAACTCACCTTCGTAACTATCCACCAAAAAAGTAAGTTTTGCAGCTTCTGCTGCTAAACCCACCGATTCATAATGATAAAAGTGTGTTTTTTCTTCGTTCAACAGATAAACTGCAGCCATCTGTGAATTAGTCAACTCGCTTAATACCGGCAGCATTTCACGAAAAAATGTATGTGAATTATCCACTGCCAACATCGAATCGACTAATTTATTGGTTTTTTCGTTCAGCTCATAATTTTGTTTAATTGATTCTACCATGGTGTTGAACGACAGCGATAATTGACCAAATTCATTTTTCGAATCTATCAAACTTCGTGCATTTAAATCTCCGGTTTGAAATTTGCTGGTAGCCTGTGCTAATTCATTAATCGGATTGTGTATACTTCTCATAAGTAGATAATTAATGAAAAACATTAAAAAGATAATAGCTATCAGTAAGATTACAAGTTGTCTGTTCAGGTCATCACTTATGTTTATTGAATTCTGATATAAGGCATCCCCTTTTTGAATTGCAAAAAAATTAATTTTGTCTATCTTTTTTATCAATTCTGCTCTTAAAATTCCTACTGAGCCTGATTCGGACAAATTTTTAATCACGATATCGGTTTTTCC
>JBBQMQ010000128.1:0-9916 GCA_038329115.1 Bacteroidales bacterium | reverse complement strand
TGCCAACAACAGAAAGTGTTGAATACATGGTTTTCCCACGACTATCAGCCATGAGCGAAGTATTGTGGGGAAGCAAAGAATCGCGAAATTGGGAACGCTTCCGACAAGAAATGAATGTGCAATACTTGCGCTACGACCAGTTAAAAGTGGCAACTTCGAAAGCTTTTTTTGAACCGCAATTTACAGCAAAGCTTAATGCTGAAAAGAAACTTGAGATTTCGCTTTATTCTGATGATCCAAAAGCTGAAATTAGATATACAACAAATGGAAAAACACCCACTTCGGAGGATAAATTATACACCGAAACATTTACATTGGATAAAACGGCAACCGTGATGGCCGCCAATTTTGCAAATGGAAAAATTATAGGGAAAGTGCTTAAAAAATCATTTGTTGTAAGCAAATTAACCGGCATGAGTTATACTAGAAATCTGAATAATACCGGATACACCGGCGGCACCGAGTTTCCACTGACCGATGGAATTTTAGGAAATGCAAAAGTTGGCTCATATTGGTTTGGTATAGGGAAAAGTAAGGATGCTGAAATTGTTGTAGATATGAATGCAGCTCAAAACATAAGCAGTTTTTCTGTCGGATTGCAAAATGCGTCTGCCTTGTGTGCAATTTATCCTTCGGAAATAACACTTTCAGGATCCATTAATGGTACCGATTATCAGCTTATTGCTAAAACTAAAATTGCATCATCTACTTTGCCAACCTGGGAAATGATTCGTCCAGAGTTGAAATTTCAAACCACTTCAGTTCGTTACTTGAAGGTGCAATTAAAGAGCTCCGGTACTTGTAATATAAATCCGGAAAACCCTTCGGATAGTATGATTTTAATGGACGAAATGGCAGCTTGGTAAATGGATTCGTTCATTTTTAATGAACAATTTTGTTCGAAATCCACAACTTTTACTATAGGAATCTTTATAATTTACAAGGACAAGTTGATAAATTATTGCATATAAATGTATTAGAAATAAATGAGAGTGATTTGCAATGTGTAACTTATATTGTTGAAATAGTAAAATCCAATGGAATGAAGTTGAGAAATATGATTAACATAAAATATTACTCGACATTAAATCTTAATCTACAGTAGTTATCTTTTTTAATCGAAAAAAATCCTTTTTATTACCAATCAGGTGATAAAATTTTAATAGCATATAAATTTATTTTAATAAAAAAATGGTTTTTGGAAAATCAACCTTTACTTTCTACCTTTATGTTCTTTTATTGGATATTATTTGAAAAAAATTATGACATTGATTTTTAATAAAAAATTCTATTTGATCGGATTATTGAAAACCGTATTATTTATTCAATTACTTCTATCATTCTTTCTATTTAAAGCCTCTGCCCAAGATATTGTAACTTATCTTGGTAGAGACTTATCTATTTCCAGAAATGGACAATTGACCGATGTGCTTGATCTCGGCAATGGTAAATATGCTATTATTGGAACTGATAAAACCTTGGATTGGATACCACTTGGTACGCCAAAGTACGAAATAAGTTTTCCTGCTGATAAAATTGACAATGACTTAGGGACAGGGAAATACCCTTTTATTTTGATAATTGATACGGTTTTACAGAATAAAAGCATTGAAAAAATTTTCTATATAGAAAAAAATAAAGTTGAGAATTTTCGTTTTATTCGTCATACAGGATATCCTGGAGTTGCATTGGGCGACTTGTATATAAGCGGTGATCGTGCCAGCTCCACTAAACCGGGATATTTCATTGGAAAATTAGACAAGAATATTGTTAATGGAGATCCCACTGCTTTTAGTTGGATATATAATGTTGGAGCAGCAGGTATGATGTTCTTGAATGAACCTTGGGATGTGGGAGGTGATGGGAAAGTCGTATTTGGTGAAGGAACTTCATTTTCAAATAGTTGGGCAGCGCTACGAAGATTAAAACCCGATGGTACGTTGGATGTTGTTCAACGTTGGAGAGTTCATTATAAAGCTAATGGAACTGAAGTTGTGGATTCAATTGCTCCAGCGGATGCTGTAAACAGTTGCTCAACCATAAAAATTGACGGTAGAGGTTGTATTCAATCGATGAATTTGGCAGATTATAACTTAATTACTTCCGATGGGAATGGAGGTTATAAAAAAGGGAAATATCCTTTTGATATTTTTTTCAAAGGAAATATAAAAGGCACTTGGGATATATCCGGACAAGGCGGGTACACCGGTTATCGCAAAGGTGCAAATACGACTGGAGGTATAGGAGGAATTGCCATTGACAGAAGAAACAATGATATGTTTATCGGTTTTAATTTTCAGTCAATCTTACCCGGCGGTTTACCAGATTATGAACCGGCTGTAATGAAAATGGATAAAGAGGGACAACTTGTATGGTGGTCGCGCATGTACACCGAATCGACTGACCCTGCCTGTGCCGACCCTTCCAAGTTATTTCTGTCGACTCCCGACCAATATGTTGATGGGATGGCAATAGATTACAAAACAAATAATGTGGTGGTGAATGCTCGCTGCCATGGCAATAATGTTAAAAATTTTTGGGCGTCTAACACAGCATTTCAGAAATCATTTACCGGAACAAATGGAAATATCCATATTTCGTGGCTTGGTAAACTCAGATTGACCGATGGGAAATTCAATTGGGGTACGTATGTTGCCGGATACAACTGGAAAGCACCTACAGGAAAAAAATATACCGACCCAAATCTAGCAGGATGGCCAGATCACAACAATGGATCGATTAACGATTTAAATACTACCAAATTAAAACCTAACTCGTTGAAGGTTGATAAAAATGGTGGAGTAACTGTAATAGGTGTGGGGCAGCGTGTGGTAACAACCAAAAATGCCTTCATGGAGCAGGATTCAATTTTTGACAGTGCAGCGCCATGGAGTGATTTTGTGAGAGTGTTTAATTCTGATTTCAGCAAAGTTAGCTACAGTTCGTTAGTCCATTCTTCGTTTATTTCGGGAGGACAATTCTACAATGGTAGCGATATTATTTTACAAGGAGTCGTACCCTTAGTTACTGGCGCTTTGGTTGTAGGTTATAATAAAGCCGATGCAACAAATGTGTTCGATGTAGATTGTAGAAAAGTTCCTTTTGGCTGGGGAATTGATAATATTAACGGACCGACTCCTTTTATTGCAAAATTAACGGGTGAACTTATACCACGTTCTAATAATCAGTCTTTAGCTGCCAATCCTCAATTAACCACAGGTGGAACACCTAACAACTTTAATGCGTTGGATCAGGTTTATTTACCAGATGGTTCTTCCGTAAGTGCATTCCAAACTGAAAGTCCTAACTCTAATTTACTATGGAATGTTGATTTATTTAATAGTGATTCAATTCGAGGTTTACATCGCAATAGTGCAATGGTAAAATGGAATTCTGCAGGACGAAAAGAATGGCACATTGATTTTGATTACGGCTATAATGCTCCACTTGGACACGACCATCATTATCCTGTTATTGATAAGCCATTTGCACCCAGTGGAAATACACAATTCAGAAAAATATTAGCCGATAGTCAAGGTGGCATCTATTTAGCAGGCTCAGTGTGGGGTGGCCCCGACTCAGTTCCAGGGCATCCTAAGTTTTTGTATCCAAAAAGTTTTGTTAATAATGCGGCCGGAGGAAAGTGCGATTCTATTCCGTGGCCTTGTTTTCAAAAAGCTGGTGATGTTAATAATTTAAAACGGGTAGCATTGTCTTTTGTATTAAAATATAACAGTAATGGATTTTTTCAATGGGCAAAAACATATTGGGGTAATTCTCAGAACGATCAAGGCGGTATCGATATTGCCATTACAAATAGAAATGGGGCAATAGGATCTGATACATTAATGGTAATGGTTTCGCTTTCATCTACCGTTACCAGTGTTGTCAATGGTCAATTGATTGCTGGGATTGGTAAGGCATCCTATAAAGCAGATGGCACAACTATAAAATCAATAAATAATGGATTCCCGGGTTCACCCGACAATAGTTCATATAGTTCGGATGACCGTTTCACAATCGTGAAGGCATTTAACCGATTTTTTGTATTAAAACAAAACTTAGCAAGTGGATTAATGGTAGATGGGGTAGCTGTAACAGGGGGAGGTGGAAATTCAAGTGATGTTTTTGTGTATGAGTTAGACCCTACAAAAATGATGTATTACTCCAGATTTACAAAATTGACTTTGACAAATACTGATTTGAGAGTGGCATGGAGCAATTATGCAAAAAAACCTGTTAATTTGTTTTTGGTTCCCCGTAAGAATCTGGATCCAAATACTAAAGCCGCATTTTATTTAGTTGGCACTTGTTTGAAAGGCAAACCAATAACAGGAACTGCTGAATTAACAATAACCGGCTCCAATGTAAGTGAAGTAAAAAGGACCATTGTGGTAAAAGAGGCTGCTGATACGCTTTCTTCTATTCCATTTGTAGTCCTGTTAAAAGAAAATCAGGAAATTGCAAAGACCAAAAATTTAATTTTCGATGGCGCATCCGTTAAAATAGAAGATCAGGTATTTCAACTCATTCAAGCTGCCGGATTACCTAAGAACGGGCACTATGGACTGGATGTTCAGCTAACAGCAAATTCAAATTCCGCTGGAGAGCTGTACATGATGATGAGAATGTGTAATGGATATGGTTACGATGGCGTTGTTAAAATAAATAACACAGGAAGTATTTATCCCCCAGGGGCAAAATATAATACAGGTTCTCCAATCATGTATTTCAAATCACAACCCGATGGGACTACAAGTTATCTTACAAAACCAACTAGTTTAACCTATTCAATTTACCAACCTTTAAAGCTAAATTTCGATTTAAATGACAATCCAACTTTTGTTTCTGCTGTTGGAGATGGCAATGCTGAACTTAAACTAAATCCGATTACAGTAAATGGAAATAAGTCCGGGTTTGTATTCTCAAAAATGGATAAAACCACGAATTCTTGGTTGTATGTAAATACTTTTAGATACTGGAATAGTGTTAGTAATCCAGCACCGGGATTGTCTAATCCATTGAAATTTTGTGATGCGGCAACGGTTGCCGATTTGTACAATGCAGTTAAACCTGAAACTAAACCAATTGACTTACATTTTTATAAAAACCTAAACGACCCCGGAAGTGCGAACTTAGTTAATATGGCTTTGCCATTACAAAACGACAGTGTTTATTATACTGAACAATGGTGGAAAACGGATAGCATTATGTCGAAACGGATACCCGTAACCGTTAAAATATTTAAAACACCAATTCTCAATAAAGCTGGAATTGCGAATTATCCTACTTGTCAGTCGTTAAACAATGACGGAAAAATTAAACTTTATGGTGCGACAGCCGATGCAGGAGTGGTCTATTGGGCAAAAGATAGAAATTTTTCAACTTACGAAGTTGGTGATACGGTTTATCATATTCAAAACCCAACAACTGAACCAACAAAAAAGTATTATTTTCAAGCTGTTAACGGAGGTAAATGTCATAGTAATACGGATTCAATTACCATTACGCTTATGCCATCGTTGAAGATGACCAATGATACAGTTTGTGGTGCAGGTCAGGTTTCTTTAAAAGCCAAACCCATTTATTGGGTGAGGTCGGGCACTGGAACGGCTGTGATTCCAATAGAAGTGGCAGCAGCAGGTACCGTAAAATGGTACGATGCACAAGTGGGAGGAACTTTATTGCAGACAAATACACTATCAGCAGGTGGTATAAGCGAATATAAACCTAGCCTTATTGATGGAGAGCAGAAAAGTTATTGGGCAGAAGTTACGGCTGGTTCATGTGCTGCATATCAGCGATACAAAGTCGATGCTTACTCTTTTGGTGCAGTTGTTACAACAAAAATTACGAACGATACCATTATTTGTGGACAAGGAGTTGTCATTTTAAAAGCAAGTTCTTCGAAACCATTAGCACAAGTGTATTGGTATGCCGATGCCGCTTGCACTAATTTGCTGTTTCAAGGCGAAGAGCTCGAAGTGCCTTCGAAAAATCCGTCATATAACAGAACTTATTATGCAAAAGCCTCATATAACGGCAGATGCGAGGGTAATAAAATTCAAATTAAAGTAGAATGGCGAAAAAATGCCGAGATATTGAGTGTTAAGCATGATACTATTTGTGGAACGGGAGTGGCCACTTTAAAAGCAACTGCTATTGAAACTGCTCAAACCATTAACTGGTACACTCGTTTAAGTGGAGGAACTGCCATTGCTTCAGGAAATACATTTACACCAACTGTTTCTAAAGACACTACTTTCTACGCTGAAGCCGATAACGGAATTTGTGGTGTAAGTCCACGTGTTGCGGTTCGATCGGTGGTTAAGAATCTGCCTACGCTTTCAGGTATTTTGAATAATTCAATACCAGAAACTAATTTAGTTACGCAAAAAAATACTACTTACATAGATATTAAACCGGTTGTAAGTGGAATAGTAATTTCTTATACACTGACAGGCACATTACCTCTTGGCTTGGTTTTTAACACTTTGACAGGAGAAATAAAAGGAACCCCAACTTTAATTCAGTCATCAGTTAATTACAATTTAAAAGCAATTAATAGCTGTGGTAATGTATCAACAAGCTTCACTATTACAGTGAATGACTTACCTCCAACCTCATTATCATATAGTCCTACTATAAATATTGCAACTAAAGGAATAACTGCTATCAATGCAACTCCAACAACATCGGGAGGTGCAGTTACTTTATACAGTATTTCCCCTGCTTTGCCATCGGGTGTAACATTAAACATACTTACAGGTGTCATTAGTGGAGTTCCTACAGTTTTGTTGCCACTTACTGAATTTACAATTTCGGCAAGTAATACAGGCGGAAGTACAACCGGAAAATTTTCATTGACCGTGAATGACCCTTTACCAACTGCGATTTTATATACTCCAACTAGTCTGGTCGCCACAAAAGGAGTAACAACGGTTAATGCAATTCCAACATTTACCGGAAATTTATCTGGGTTTAGCATTTCCCCGGCTTTGCCAATTGGCGTAACATTAAACACACTTACAGGTGTCATTAGTGGAGTTCCTACAGTTTTGTTGCCAATTACTGAATTTACAATTTCGGCAAGTAATACAGGCGGAAGTACAACCGGAAAATTTACATTGACTGTGAATGATGAAGCGTACTATTTACCAGTTCCCGATAAAATACCAAATACATTTACGCCAAACAATGATGGAGTAAACGACATATTTCTGAAAGGATATAATATACAAATATTTAATCGAAACGGGTATAAATTATTTGAAGGAACAGATGGATGGGATGGAACTTATAAAGGTCAAATAATACAAAATGGAACATATTTTTATGTGCTGAAAATTCAACTTCAGAATGAAGTAGAAATTAAAAATGGATATATAACAGTTTTTAGACAATGAGATTTACTAAAAAGCAAATATTATTGACTGTAACTATATTTCCACTTGTTCTATTTGGACAAACATCAGAAATAATCAACTTTTGGGATAACTCCTATTTGATTAATCCTGCGTCTATTAATCCCAAATATACATCAGAAATATTTTTATCTCATCGAAGCCAATGGGTTGGATTGGAAGGAGCTCCTCAAACCTATTATGCTGCTGCAACTTTGAGTAGTGAAAAATTCAAGTCTCAAATTGGCGTTAAAATTGTGTCAGATAAAATTGGGTATTTTTCCTTAACCGACTGTAATCTTGCTTATTCTTATTTTATTCGGTTTAGGAAGTCTCGATTGAATTTTGGTATTTCGGGTATTTATTCCGCATTAGCCTTAGATGCATCGAAAATTTATTCAGAAGTAGAAAACGATCCGGTGATGGCTATTAGAATAAATAAAGTGTCTAAATTTGATGCAGATTTAGGAATGGAGTATGTTCAGGAAAATTTCAGGGTGGGTTTTTCGAGCAATCGGATTTTTGGCCTTTTTGCAGATAAAAGCAATCCAAATTTGCGAGATAATACGAACTATGTGTACGCACTTTATCGTCAACAAACCGATAAATTTATAAATTTTGGAGCAGGATTAAGTCTAATAAACAATAAGTTTGCAACGCTTGCTGAAGTTAATCTGAGCACATTTATACGACCTGATGCTGAATCAAATCCGTTTCAACTTGGGGTTACTTACCGTACAAATAAACAGATTTCATTTCAAACGGGAATTTACATAGGTGCAAATCTAAAACTTTTGTATAATTATGAGATTGACTATTCGCCACTTGGACTTCGAACCGGTGGAACGCATGAATTAATGCTACGAGTCAGAATTGAACGAAACCAACAATGGGGTTTCAGACATTATTTCGAAAATTTGAATTTTGACTATTAAAAAACAGTTTTTTAATAGTTATTTTGAAGTTAAAAAGATCGTTTAGTTGTCCAATGTTTGTGAAGATTTACCGATTCAATTTTATACCATTTAAATTCAATTTGAATTAATACTTTTCAAATTTCTCAATCTTGTCCAAAACACCTGTTTCTTTAAGGAATATCGGTCTATTTAGCGTCTATATGTTAGAGTTCAAAAAATCAAACACTTAAATACAGTGAATAAATTTAAACTTACGATAAGTCTATTTTTTTTTAGTGTTTTAGTTGTCAAAAGCCAACTGAATACGCCAATTAATGACTTGCCACGCCCCGATGCTATCTGGGAAATCAATTATCAACAACGCTTAAACGAGATGTGGGGAGCACGCATACCAACTTATATACCTAATCCCAATAATGGTAATAGTGATGGTGGTAAATCGGAATGGCCAGGGTTCCTGGCAAAGCTGAGATGGTATCCAACAAATAATAAACCCTCAACAATGGCTTCGTTAATTTCTGTGGGGAGACAGATGATAAATGGAGCTAATGTGGGTTCTTTCTATAAACCTTTTAGTTGTGCAGGTTACGCCATGTATTATTTTCATTGGAAAGACAGCATTACTAAATATGATCCTACGCAGGTTCAAACTATTTGTCAGGATGTAAATGGAATGTGGAATTATCTAATCCGACAGGATCATGTTTTTGATGAATGTTGCGGTTACAATGCCGGTGGTGGTAAAGAATTTAATTCTGAAAACTTCCATTGGATGATGCGATGTACTGGTTACCTTTTTGCACACGAACTCCACAATAAAACGGTGAATGGCAAAGTGATGGATATGATAAAAATGGATATGAGTTCACTCCCAATTGCCTTACATACAGGACTTTCAAGCCCAATTATCAAAAATATAACTCCTTTAAGTGTAAATTTAATCAGTTATTTCGATGGTTTTGTAAATAATTTAACTCGTGCTTTGTATAATGCAGGACGAATTGAATGGAATTCTAATAATTATTTCGGACATACATTCAGTCCATTGCTTACACTGTACGAAAATGCCGACAAATGTGGTGATCCAAACGGTTTGGTTATGAAAAAGAAAGCAAAAGCGTGTCTGGATTGGATGATGGTCGAAGCTGCCGTTCATTATCAGGATGGATTTCAGGCAGCAGCCGATGCTCGGGCAAAAACGGCTGCATTTGTGCCGTTCCACGGCTCGGTTTATCAATTAACAATACCTTTTTTCTCGGACAGCGAACATTATCCCTCTTTTAGTCCAACTATCTGGAATACGCAAAATCCGGGTCAAATGGAAATTGGTTATATGTTAAGTTCGGATTATCGACCACCCAAAATTGTGATTGATTTGGCACAACGCAATTTTCCGTTACCAGTCGAAATTCAAAGCGCAAAACCATTTTACCATTTGGACAAAGGACAGTATTTCAATAATGACGGAACAATCAAAGGAGAATTTCCATATAATGCATGGAATGGAACGGGGTTAGGGCGTCGTTTTGAATTTGAAACCATTTGGATTGATAAAAATGTGACACTTGCGAGCGTTGCTGCGGGTAGACCAGATGG
>JBBQMQ010000127.1:0-9931 GCA_038329115.1 Bacteroidales bacterium | reverse complement strand
ACTTCACTATCGACTCAACAGGGAAAATCTATAAATTGAACCTCAGCGCAGCAACCATGCTGGGAACGGAACGAGCCAAACTGGTAAACAAGGATTTCCATCAGTTTGTTACGATGGATTCAATGTCCGATTTTGCTCTTTTTTTACACAGAGTAATTGTAAATAAGCAGAAAGAAACATCCGAAATTAAATTAAAAGTCATCGAAAATACCGCCATGCATGTGCTCATTGAAGGCATTTCATTGGATGATGATGGAAAATATCAAATTAGAGTCATTGATATAACTAAACAGAAACGGGCGGAACAATTGTTGAAGTTTAAAACCCTTGAACTGGAACAATACAATGAAATGATGGAGTTTAACGACGGACAATTGATAAACCTTAAAAAAGAAATAAATCTTTTGCTGAAAAAACTGGGCGAAAGCGAAAAATACAGGATTGAAGAATAAATTTCGTTTCTAACACATCTGATCAATGGAAAAAGAGTTCATAACATCACCAGAAGGCCAAGTACTTAGAAGAAAAGCCGAAAGAAAACTAGCTAATTTGAATAATGTTTCAGTAATTGATATTAACACACTAAAACTTGTTCACGAACTTGAAGTGCATCAGATAGAACTGGAAATGCAAAACGAAGAGTTAAAGAAATCGTTACAAGATACTGCAACTGCTACAGCTCTTTACGATTTTGCACCAGTGGGTTATTTTACAATAGATCAGAATAGAACCATCATTCAGTTAAATATAAGAGGTGCCGAAATGATTGGGAAGGAAAGATCGACATTAATTGGAAGCCATCTCGGTCATTTTATAAGTCAGGATATATTGCCACAATTTAACGAATTTATCCGACTGATGTTTTTGACTAAAAAGAAACAAGAATGCAAAGTGAGTATAACACAAAATGAAAAACCTCCTGTTTATGTTTATCTGAGAGGTTGTTTATCAGAAGATTTAAAAAATTGTTTGATAACAGCATCAGATATTACCCTACTTAAGCTGGCTGAAGATGAACTTTTGAAAAGAATTAAATTTCTTGAGGATTTTCAAAAGTATTTTGTAGGCCGTGAGCTAAAAATGATTGAATTGAAAAAGGAAATAAATTTATTATTGAAAGAATTAGGTAGAAAACAACAATACCTTTTGACGGAATAAGAAAAATGTACGAATTAAAAAACAGGCAGAGACACCTAAAATAGGATGTTTCTGCCTGTTTTTATGTTTGTTGAAAATAGTGTACCTTTGCAACTCGTTTTTTTTGAAAGCCAACTAATGATATATCAAACATATACTCTCTCCAACGGAATCAGAATCATTCATAAACCGGATCAATCGGCAGTTGCTTATTGCGGAATTGTAATAAACACCGGCTCACGCGACGAAGCTGAAAATGAACAGGGCATGGCGCATTTTATTGAGCACATGTTGTTTAAAGGTACCGACAAGCGTCGTTCGGGTCATATTATCAATCGGTTGGAACATGTGGGGGGTGAGTTAAATGCCTATACATCGAAAGAAGAAACAGTGGTCTATGCCGGAGTCCTGAAAGAATATTTCGAGCGGGCCATGGAACTGATTTCTGATATCGTTCTCCATTCTAATTTTCCGCAAAAAGAGATTGAAAAAGAGGTTGTTATTATTCTTGATGAAATTCAATCGTATAACGACAGCCCGTCGGAATTGATTTTTGATGATTTTGAAGAACTGATTTTTGATAATCACCCGATTGGTCATAATATTCTGGGAAAATCGGAACTGCTGGAGAAATACACTACCGACGATGCTTTTCATTTCGTAAAAAAGCATTACCGATCCGATGAAATGGTGTTTTTTGCGTTAGGAGATTTGGATTTTAAGCAATTGGTTCGTTGGGCCGAGAAATATTTGGGAAAAGAAAAGCAGGAACCTAAAGAATCAGAACGGTTTTCTCCAACAACGTATAAACCAATAAGAAAAGAGATAAATAAAAATACGCACCAGGTTCATTTTATGATGGGAAATCGTGCTTACGATTTGTACCATCCCAATCGAATGGGCATGTATTTATTGAATAATATTTTGGGCGGACCGGGAATGAATAGTCTGTTGAATTTGTCGCTGCGCGAGAAACACGGATTGGTTTATAATGTGGAATCGAGCTATCAGCCCTTTGTTGATACGGGCATGTGGAGCGTGTATTTCGGTTGTGATCCGGAGAATGTGAATCGTTGTGAACAATTGGTTTACAATGAATTACAAAAACTTTGCGAACAACTATTGCCAGAAAATGCATTGAAAAAATACAAACTTCAGTTGGTTGGTCAAATGGCTATTTCATCCGAACATAAAGAAAATCTGGCTTTGAGCCTGGGTAAGAGTTATCTTCGTTACAATAAAATTGACGATTTAGATGTAATAAAAAAAAGGATAGAAGATGTTACAGCCGAAAAATTGCAGGAAATTGCCAATGAAATTTTTGATTTGAAACAACTTTCAGTTTTAAAATATGTTTAACTGAAAACTGTACTATTATGAATTTAGAAGATTATATAACTGCACATTCGGATGCTGAACCGGAATATCTTGCCAAAATAAACCGGGCAACGCATTTGCGAATGATTAACCCGCGCATGCTTTCCGGTCATTTTCAGGGGCGGGTTTTGGCTATGTTTTGTCACATGATTCAACCCCTGAGAGTGTTGGAAATTGGGACTTTTACAGGTTATTCGGCACTTTGCATGGCTGAAGGAATGCCTGAAAATGGGATTTTGCACACCATTGATTATGACGAAGAACTGGAAAGCTTTATGTTGGAAACTTTCTCGGGCTCGGAATTTGGACATAAAATAAAACTTCATATTGGCGATGCTTTGAAAGTGATAAGCGAACTTGATGAAACTTTTGATCTGGTATTTATTGATGCAGATAAATTGGAATACAAAGCTTATTATGAGGCTGTTTTACCGAAGTTGAGAACCGGTGGTTTTATTTTGACCGATAATACGTTGTGGGATGGAAAAGTGTTGAAACCTGCTGAAGAAAAGGATAAGGACACCATAGCCATAAAAGATTTTAACGAATTTATTGCTTCTGATATCCGTATTGAAAAGGTTTTACTGCCCATACGGGATGGATTGACATTGATGAGAAAAAAATGACTCCTGATCCCGATAAAGCGGGATAAATTGCAGGGTCAAAAAAAATAATACTAACTAAACTCCCCTTTAGGGGTTGGCTGTCATATGTATATTTACGAATTAGAATTTAAAGTTCGCGATTACGAGTGCGATATTCAGGGCATTGTGAATAATTCTGTTTACCAGAATTATCTCGAACATACACGCCATGAGTTTTTGGAAGAAAACAACATTAGTTTTGCCGAACTTCACGAAAGAGGAATCGATGCAGTGGTTTCGAGTGTTGAAATCGCCTATAAAACACCTTTGCGTCCGGGTGATGCTTTTATTTGCAAGTTGTACGTTTTGAAAGAAGGTGTCCGGTATGTTTTTCATCAGGCTATTTTTCGAAAATCCGATAACAAACTGTGTATTAAAGCAAAAGTAAATGCTGTGGTGGTAATTGATGGAAAACTGGTTGCCTCATTGCCGGAATTTGATAAATTGGTTATTCGTAGCGAAGTGAAAGTATAAATAAACTATTTTACCAACAGGCTTGTTTAACCCCTAACCCCTAAAGGGGAACACTAATCTAAAAGCAAAAAATATGTGTCTCTGATTCCCTTTTAGGGGTTAGGGATCTTAATTGGAATAAGAAATGAATGAATTTTTAGAAACAGAAGAAAATATTGTCAAGGTTTTAAAAACCGTTTTTGACCCTGAAATTCCGGTGAATATCTACGATTTGGGTCTGATTTACAGAATTGAAGTGTCGGAAGATGGTCATCTTGATATCGATATGACTTTGACAGCACCTAGTTGTCCGGCAGTGGATTTTATTGTGGAAGATGTACGGATGAAGACTGAAGGACTAATGGGAATTACTAGCGTAGATGTTAATATTGTGTATGATCCACCGTGGGATAAAAGCATGATGAGCGAAGAGGCTCAACTGGAATTAGGATTTCTTTAAAGCCCCCTAACCCCCAAAAGGGGAACCGAGAGTTTCTTGTTTAACATATATGTACTAACTTATAATTTCCCCTTCAGGGGATTAAGGGGTCTATGATTTATTTCCTTTCCGATGCACATTTAGGTTCCCGTTTGATAAAAGATCCGCGGGCACATGAGAAGAAACTGGTCGATTGGCTCGATTCGGTAAAAGTTGACGCAACTGTGATTTTCTTGCTGGGTGATATTTTTGACTTTTGGTTCGAGTATCGAACCGTTGTGCCAAAAGGTTTTGTGCGTTTTTTGGGAAAGCTGGCTGAATTAATTGATTCAGGAATTGAGATCCACTTTTTTATAGGAAACCATGATATCTGGACTTTCGGCTATCTGGAGAAAGAGATTGGTCTGATAATTCACAAGGAACCTTATATAACACAACTAGGTAATAAACGTTTTTTCCTCGCTCATGGTGACGGTCTGAGTGTTGATGATCATGGTTTTAAAATAATCAGGAAAATATTTCATAGTAGCACGGCTCAAAAATTATTTCGCTTGTTGCCTGCTCAATTAGGTCAGGAATTCGGCTACAATTGGTCTAAACGAAACCGTGAGAAAATACTGCACATCGAGAATAAGTTTCAGGGAAAAGAGAATGAAAATTTGGTAGTTTATGCCAAGAAATATGCTGAAAATCATGATGTTGATTTCATTATCTTCGGACATAGGCATATTGCACTCGATTTGCAACTGAAAAATCAGAAAAGGGTGGTTATTTTAGGCGATTTTGTAGGAATTTTCTCGTACGGAGTTTTTGATGGAGAAAATTTCAGATTGGAATACCTTGACAAGTGATCAGTCACATCCTACTCTCAATTACGACCCCTAGTAAAGGGGAATTAAGTTAGCATTGTCTCTTTTAAGCTTTAATTTTTTCTAAATATTTGAAAATTAAGTTTTCAAGTCCCCTTTAGGGGATTTAGGGGTTTACTACTTACTGATTTAAACGCCAACGCAAACATTTTCATTTGTTTAATCATTGCCAGCAAACCATTCGATCGGGTTGGAGACAGATGTTCTTTTAGTCCTATAGCATCGATAAAATAAAGTTCTGAATTCAGTATTTCGTCAGGAGTATGACCGGACATGACCTGAATAAGCAATGACACAAGACCTTTTACCAAGACCGCATCGCTTTCGCCCTGATAGGTTATAATACCATCCTTTAATTCAGCGTCCAACCACACACGACTTTGGCAACCTTCAATAATATTTTGAGGATTTTTTTGTTTTTCTTCCAGCGGTTTAAGTGAATTTCCCAAATCGATTAGCAATGCATATTTGTCCATCCAATCGTCGAACATGCTGAATTCTTCAATAATATTGTCTTGTAATTCGTTTATTGTCATATTGTTATTTAAAAAATTTGAAAGTTTGAAAAGGTTTTAAAATGTGGACTTTATTCCCCTTCAGGGGGTTAGGGGGCTGCTATCAGCTAAGCATAGTTACCACTCTTTTTAAAGCTTCCATAAAAACATCAATTTCAGCTTTTGTATTATAAAAGGCAAACGAAGCCCGAACAGTTCCCGGAATATTTAAAGAATCCATAAGCGGTTGAGCGCAATGATGACCGGTTCTGACAGCAATTCCCAGTTTATCAAGCAACATGCCGATATCGTAGGGATGAATTGTTCCTACCAAAAAAGAAATGACCGAACTTTTTTCTTTTGCAGTTCCGATTATCCGCATTCCATCAATTTCCATCAAGCGTTCTGTTGCATAAGCCAATAATTCATGCTCATAAGCGGCAATTTTATCCAAACCAATAGTTTGAACGTATCGAATTGCTTCAGCAAAAGCGGTGGAACCAATATAATCGGGTGTACCGGCTTCGAACTTGAACGGTAACTCATTATAAGTTGTTTTTTCGAATGTAACGGTTTTAATCATTTCGCCTCCGCCCTGATACGGTGGAATGGCATTTAACCAACTCAATTTTCCGTAAAGTGCACCTATTCCGGTTGGTCCGTATATTTTATGAGCTGAAAAAACGTAGAAATCGGCATCCAACTCCACAACATTCACCGGAATATGCGGAACAGCCTGTGCGCCATCAACTAACACCGGAACATTTTTTTCGTGTGCGATTCTGATAATTTCGCTAACGGGATTAATTGTACCAAGAACATTGGAAACATGAGCAACTGAAACAATTCTGGTTTTTTCATTGAGTAATGTTTTGAAAACATCAATATCAAGTTCGCCACGCATATTCATTGGAATTATCCGAAGTTTCATTCCTTTTCGTTCGCATAGCATTTGCCAGGGAACAATGTTGGAATGATGTTCCAAAACGGAAATAATTATTTCATCGCCTGATTTGCAAAAGGCTTCTCCAAAAGAAGTTGCAACCAAATTAATAGCTTCGGTAGTTCCGCGTGTGAAAATAATTTCTTCGCGTTTATCGGCGTGTAAAAAGTCGGCCACCGTTGTTCTGGCAGCTTCATGTGCTTCAGTAGCTTTTTGACTCAGATAGTGAACGCCACGGTGAATATTTGCATTAAGATGATAATAGCCTTCTTCAATTTTCTCAACAACGCATCGTGGTTTTTGAGTGGTGGCAGCATTATCAAAGTAAATTAAATCCTTATTATAAACCTTTTCAGATAGAATGGGAAAATCAGCCCGTATATTTTTAAAAAAATTATTATCCATGCCTTTGAAACTGTTTTTGGAACGTTTTGTTCGACAAAAGTACGGAAAATTAAATAATTTGCCAACCTCAGTTCGTTTTCATAGCTCAGTCTTTACAATCAAGAATAGAAATTTGCTGCTTTCAACAATTTTTAACCGCTTTTTGGATAGCAATTGTGAAAAAATAATGTACTTTTGTACGATTTTTCCCTAAAACTGCTTTATAGCAAATTACATGTATTACCATGAATAAAAATCTTCTTTCCAAATTCGCACCGCACATAGCTGCAATTCTGCTTTTTATCGTTATTTCGTTCATGTATTTCACTCCGGTTTTGGAAGGAAAACAACTGTTGGGACACGATTCCGAAAGTTGGATGTGCATGGCAAAAGAGACAGTTGACTACAACGCTACGCACGATGATGTAACGTTATGGTCAAATTCTATGTTTGGCGGAATGCCAACATATCAGATTTCGATGACTCAACCCTATAATCTGATTAAATATGTGGAAGATGTTATTCATTGGTTTCCGAATACAGTTTATAATTTAATTCTTTACCTGATAGGCTTTTATGTCCTATTGCTTGCATTTCGGGTTAATCCATGGCTGGCCATTGTCGGATCAATCGCTTTCTCGTTTGCTTCGTACAATTTTATTATCATTGTTGCCGGTCACACCTCCAAAGCAATAACTATAGCTTACATGGCACCGCTTATCGGAAGCGTTTTTCTGGCATTCCGCGATAAAAAGCTGCTTGGAAGTCTGCTTACTGCTTTCTTTCTGAGTCTGGCTATTCGTGCCAACCACGTTCAGATCTTATATTATACGCTTATAGTTTTGTTGTTTCTGGCTGTTGTAGAATTGATTTACAGCATAAAACAAAAACAGATAGCTTCTTTCCTGAAATCTGCCGGTTTATTGGTGGCTGCTGCCATTGTAGCCATGGGAATGAATGCCACGGCTTTACTGACAACTTACGAGTACGGAAATTACACCATGCGTGGCGATTCCAATGGATTGACTGCCGACACACAGAATTCTCAACATGGATTAAATAAAGATTACATTACGCAATGGAGTTACGGCATAGATGAAACTATGACTTTATTGATTCCAAATTTTAAAGGTGGAGCTAGTGGTGGAACATTGGATGCAACCAGTGAAACCGGAAAAAAACTTGAAAACTTAGGCGTTCCAAATGTAGAGAAGATGCTTTCGGAAATGCAATTGCCGCTTTATTGGGGAACACAGCCCGGAACTTCCGGTCCGGTTTATATCGGGGCAATTATTTGTTTCTTGTTTGTGCTTGGACTTTTTCTGGTGGATAGACGCACAAAATGGTGGTTACTGCCTATGATTATATTGACTGTAATGCTTTCGTGGGGACATAATTTTATGGGACTTACCGATTTCTTTATCAACCACGTTCCACTTTACAATAAATTCCGAACCGTTTCCATGACGTTGGTTGCAACAGGTTTTGGAATGACATTACTGGCTATTCTGGCATTGAAGGAAGTTTTTGATACGAAGACGGATAAACTCAAATTAATTCGCCCCATTTTTATCAGTGCCGGAATCGTTGGCGGACTTGCGTTGATTTTTGCTGCCATTCCTTCACTTTCAGGTGATTTTATTTCTGCTGCCGATGCTCAGTTCAAAGGTGATTATGCATTTTTGAAAGAAACTCTTCCGCTCGATCGTGCTGCTATGTTGCGCTCTGATGCTTTGCGGTCATTGGCTTTTGTATTGTTATCAGCCGGATTGTTGTGGTTATATGCTAAAAACCTTTTGAAACTGAATGTAACTATCGTCTTGATGGGTATTCTGTTTTTGGTTGATTTAGCTCCGGTAGATAAACGCTATTTGAATGACAATAATTTTGAACGCAAACGCAGATTTGATAATTTAATTCAACCTTCGACAGCAGACAAAATGATTCTTCAGGATAAATCGCAATATCGTGTTCTGGATGCTACTTCCGATATTTTTCAGGATGCTAAACCATCCTATTTTCATAAAAGTATTGGTGGATATCATGCAGCCAAATTGCGTCGTTATCAGGAACTGATTAATATGCAACTTCAGAAAGAAATGGGTCAGCTTTTTGCAACTTTCGGTCGTGCCAAATCATTTGATCAGATTACACCAACGCTGGATTCGCTTGGCGTTTTGAATATGTTGAACATGAAATACCTGATTTACAATAAAGAAGCGGCTCCGCTCGTTAATCCTTATGCCAATGGAAACGCCTGGTTTATTCAGAATATCAGGACAGCTGAAAATGCCAACGAAGAAATGAAAATAGTCGGAGAAATTAATACGAAACATGAAATGGTTGTTGACAAATCGTTTGCATCGGAATTGCCAGCTAAACTTACAGCCGACAGTTCATCTATAATTGCATTGATAAAATACGAGCCAAATCATTTGACTTATAATTTCAGTTCAAAAACCGATCAGGTAGCTGTGTTCTCCGAAATTTATTACGATAGCGGGTGGAATGCTTATGTCAATGGACAGAAAGTGCCTTATGTTCGCGCCAACTACTTATTACGTGCCATGCCGTTGAAAGCAGGAGCGTACGAAATTGATTTTAAATTTGAACCAAAATCGTACAGTGTGGGAAATATTATTGCATTAATTTCTTCTGTTATATTGATTATGAGTATTCTCGGATTTTTATTCTTTCAATATAAGAAATCCCGGAAATCTGAAAATGCCTGATTTAAAAATGAATAATTCCAATTTATTATGATAAAAGATAAAAACAGTATTCGCAAACATCCATTTTCTAATATTCATTTTACATCCACTTTCAGCATGTCACTGGTGCTTTTCCTGGTAGGATTGGTATGTCTGCTTTTGTTTGTGGGACGCGATATGAGCAAGTCTGTAAAGGAAAATATCAACTTGTCAGTTGTTCTTGACGATCAGGTAGAAAATCAATATGCTCAACGGATTCAGAAATATCTGGTCTCATCACCATTTGCAAAATCGGTTGAATATATTTCTAAAAAAGATGCATTGAAAGATCATATTGCCAGTTTGGGCGAAAATCCCGAAGAATTTCTGGGATATAATCCGCTTATGGCTTCGCTGGAAGTAAAGTTGAAAGCAGATTATGCCAATCCCGACAGCGTATCGATGATTGAAGCAAAACTGAAATCATTCGAACATATTAAC
>JBBQMQ010000126.1:0-10008 GCA_038329115.1 Bacteroidales bacterium | reverse complement strand
ATTGTTTACAATCAACATGCCCAAAATAGGTTGATTTTTATTCGCTCCTTCGCATTCGGCACAGAGTTTCTCCGGATCTTTAAAAAGTTTTTCAATTTTTCCATAATATTTTCCGTTTGTAGCTTTAAAAATATTGACAATTGATTTGGCGGTTCCATCTTTATCATCGATGGTTTTCCATTTTCCAACAATTTTGTCGATTTGAGCCATGCCGGCAATACTAAATGCTACTAAAAGAGCAAAAGTGAAAAGTGTTTTTTTCATATTGTATTAAATTTAAAATTTTTACAAAGATATTAATTATTTGCACTTTGAGAACAAAAGACTAAAACAAATTTTGATTTGTGGGGGATTTTCAAATAAAATTTTGGCTTTAGAAATAAATTAATCGCATTTTTCATCTATTTTTGTACAAAATAAACTGAATATGAGAACAAGCTATATTACCGATAAATCGGAAATTGAAAGTATTATAAACCAGTGTGATATCTGTTTTATTGGACTTATTGAAACGGATGGAACTCCTTATGTAATTCCGATGAATTTTGGATACGTGAATAATGAAATCATCCTCCATTCTGCACACGAAGGTAAACATTTACGTTTATTAGAAAAGAACAATCGAATCTGTGTCACTTTTTGTTCGGAACGTAAGCTGGTTTATCAGCATCCGGATGTGGCATGTAGTTATAGCATGCTTTCGCAAAGTGTGGTGTGCAAAGGTGCAGTTACTTTTGTGGAAGATTACGACGAAAAGACAGAGTTAATGAATACGTTGATGAAAAATTATACTGATCGTACATTCAAATACTCAAAACCTGCCATAATGAATGTCAAAGTATGGCGTGTTATAGTTGATGAAGTAACTGCAAAGGCATTCGGTCAGAATTTTAAATAGCACGTTAACAATCTATTTATCAATAATGTACATATCCTTCTTCAATTGACAAGTTCCATCCCCGATAAATTTATTTCAACAATTTTATATTCTGAAACGTTTTGATAGTGAATGATGTTATATCCAATTTAAAGAATTGCGAATTGAAATAACATCAAAGTCACACGAAACTATATTCATTATATTCTATTTTATAATCACCCGATTTTCAAATAATTGAATACATTTTCAAAAAACAGATTCCATTTGTTAATGATTAATGTGTTTTCATTTTTTTTTGGCACAGCTATTGAAATAAAGAAACGAAGCTGTTTTGAGGAAACACTAAATTATTAAAAATTAGCATTTTATTTATTTATATCTCAAAAGCATCAAAACAAAAAGTAAGAATAATGCCATATTGGCAGACAAAATTATAAAAAAAAGATGAGTAATCCCTTTGACAATTTATTTTCTGATGAAATGATGGGCTCTTCCGATATGTTTCCGATAATTTCACTAAACGAAATATCTTCCGATCTGAATGTTAACTCAGGCGATGTTCTCCCCATTCTTCCCTTGCGGAATATGGTGCTTTATCCGGGAGTTCTATTGCCCGTATCTGTTGCTCGTTCAAAATCATTGAAATTAGTTCGTTATGCTAACGAAAACGATATGATGATTGGAGTTTGTTCACAAGTCGATAAAAAACTGGACGATCCGGGTATCGATCAGCTTTTTCCGATGGGTACCGTGGCACAGGTTGTCCGTATTTTGGAAATGCCTGACAATTCAACCACAGTCATATTGGAAGGAAAACGTCGGTTTATGTTGGGCGATCTCGATTCGGTTAAACCATATATGAAAGCCAAAGTTAATTTGGTAGAAGAAGTTTACCCTGATTTAAACGATGGAATATTTCTGGCACTTGTTTCTTCCATTAAAGATTTGGCTATAAACATTATAAATGATTCAGGAGCTATGTCGCCCGAAATGGCTTTTGCTATCCGGAATATTGAAAATCCGGTGTTTCTGATTAATTACGTGTGTGTAAATTTCGGATTGAACGTAAAAGAAAAACAGCGTCTGCTCGAAATTGATGAAATCATGGAACGTGGATATCAGTTGCTTGACTTACTTAACAAGGAATCGCAATTGTTGGAAATCAAAATGACCATTCAAAACAAAGCTAAGGAAGGAATTGACCAACAGCAACGCGAATATTATCTGCAACAACAGATGAAAACCATTCAGAATGAGTTGGGTGGCGGTTCGGCTGAACAGGATGTGGCTGATTTCAGAGAAAGAGCAAAAGATAAAAAATGGAATGATACCACCGCCAAAACATTTGATAAAGAAATGAAAAAGATGGAACGGATGAGTCAGCATTCTCCCGACTATTCCACACAGCTTAATTATATCGAAAACATGCTTGATTTGCCATGGAATGAATTTACAAAAGATAATTTCAACCTGAAAAACGCCAAGAAAGTTCTGGATAAAGACCATTTTGGAATGGACACGGTGAAAGACAGGATTTTGGAGCATCTGGCGGTTCTCAAGCTAAAAGGCGATATGAAATCACCTATAATCTGTTTGTACGGCCCTCCGGGGGTTGGAAAAACGTCGCTTGGAAAATCAATCGCCTCAGCATTGAACAGAAAATACGTACGGGTTTCGTTGGGTGGTTTGCACGACGAAGCTGAAATACGCGGACACCGCAGAACATATATTGGTGCTTTGCCTGGACGAATTATGCAAAATATTCAAAAAGCAAATTCTGCAAATCCGGTTTTTGTGTTGGATGAAATTGATAAAATAACAACCGACTATAAAGGTGATCCATCTTCGGCCTTACTCGAAGTGCTTGATCCCGAACAAAACACAGCTTTCCACGACAATTATCTGGATGTGGATTTTGATTTATCCAAAGTATTATTCATTGCTACTGCCAATAACTTGAGTACTATTCCCCGTCCGCTGCTTGACCGGATGGAACTAATTGAAGTGAGTGGTTACACGCAGGAAGAAAAAACGGATATTGCTTTACGGCATTTAGTTACCAAAGAACTTGAAAACCATGGTTTAAAAGAATCTCAGTTTGTTCTTAAAAAACCTATTATCAGCAAATTAATCGATTCCTACACGCGAGAATCGGGTGTACGTGAATTGAGCCGCCAAATAGCAGGTTTGATGCGTAAAGTTGCAAAGCGGGTTGCCACTGATGAGAAATACAATGTAGAATTAACCGAAGCAGATCTAAAAACATACTTAGGAGCATCGCGTTACAGTAGCGACAAATATCAGGGAAATGAATATCCGGGAGTCGTTACCGGATTGGCATGGACTCAGGTTGGAGGTGAAATTTTATATATCGAATCGAGTCTGAGCAAAAGCAAAGCACCCCATTTAACTCTTACAGGAAATCTGGGTGAAGTAATGAAAGAATCGGCTATACTGGCATTGGAATATATAAAAGCGCACGCTGACAAATTAGGAATTGACAGTCAGCTATTCGAGGAATGGAATGTACACATTCACGTTCCGGAAGGGGCAATTCCAAAGGACGGACCTTCAGCCGGCATTACTATGGCTACAGCATTAACTTCAGCTTTTACAAAACGTAAGGTGAGAAAAAATCTGGCTATGACTGGTGAAATTACATTGCGTGGAAAAGTTTTACCAGTTGGCGGAATTAAAGAAAAGATTCTGGCTGCCAAACGTGCCGGAATAACTGATATTATGCTTTGTGCCGATAATCAGAAAGATATTGACGAAATCAAACCAATATATCTGAAAGGACTTAAATTCCATTATGTAAATGATATTATGGAAGTTATAGATTTCGCCCTTCTAAAGTAAGAATTTAAATAGCAAAAAAATAGCCAGTTAAACAAATCGTTTAACTGGCTATTTTTTAATACATAATTTTTCTATTTCCATCTCACGTTTTTACCTTTCGAAGTAATTCTACCAACTGTAAGAATATACAACGTGAGCAAAGGCAAATAAATATCAAATACCGGCAACATGAAAAAATGTTTTCTGTCTCCGAAATGCTTTGCAGATCCATTGACAATTGACAATTGCACAATAAGACGGGTTAAAAACAATGCAGCTGTGGCAATAACAGTAATCAGATTGCCAAACACAAATGCCAGAATGAGTGCCACATAAAAGATTCCGCGCATCATCGGTTCAACCGACAATCTGAATTTGCTTGATTCTTTGTAATACGATGAAACAGATAAATGACGTTCTTTCTGATAAAACCAACTTTTGAAATTTTTGTTGGGCTCGGACCACGTAACGCTATCCGGTGCAATTTCCACACGCGTGTTTTGACCAGTAGCAGCTTTATTCACCATCAAGTCATCATCACCAGAGTTCAGGTGTAATGTGCTGGCAAATCCCTTTTGCGCAAAAAATGTTTCTTTACGATAAGCCAGGTTTCGACCCACACCCATATATGGTTTGTGTACCAAAGCCATTCCCATGTATTGCAGCGCAATAAATAATGTATCGTACGTAATCAGCCGGTTTACAAAGCTTTTCTTTTGTAAATAAGCGCCATAACCCAGCACAAAATCTGTTTCACGATTGAAATTTCGGGCCATTCTGGCTATCCATGTTTTATCTTCGGGCATGCAATCGGCATCTGTAAAGAGGAGGATATCATTTTTGGCAGCTTTAACGCCTAATGTCAAGCCCAGCTTCTTGGTACTTACATTATTGGCTCCCACCGGAACAAAAGTGGTTCGTAAATTTGTATGTTCTTTGCACAAATCACGCAACAAAGTATCTGTTTCGTCAGTTGAACCATCATTAATCACAATTACTTCAAAATCGGGATATTCTTGCTGAAGAATAAACGGTAGAAATTTACGAAGGTTATCAGCTTCATCTTTGGCACAAATAATTACAGAAATGGGTGGTTGTTCAGTCATTAAACTGACTTTGTTTTTTTTGATTTTAGTGCGGAGGCGCAAAACACCATTCAGATACCTAAAATAGAAATAGAGTTGATAAAGGAATGCCAGCAACAAGATGCCAAACACAATCAATTCAAGCAGCGAAAAGGAAAAACCGTAAAGTTCCATAATATATGACTTACCCCTAACCCCTAAAGGGGAACTAGAGTTACTTTTATTTTGTACTTCTATTAATTATCACTTATTTCGATTCTTCATCTTTTATCCACCTTGGGTTCAATTCGTCAGAAGTATATGCCTTAGGCAATTTACGTAAATTATATTGCGAAGCCATAATCTCACCGTAGGCACCTGCAGAACGAAGTGCAATCAAATCGCCACGTTTGGTTTGGTTCATATAATACTCTTTTACAAATGTATCTGACGATTCGCAAATAGGACCAACCACGTCATATTCTTCATCAGGCAGTTCCGAACTCAGATTTTCGATACGATGGTAAGCCTGATACAAAGCCGGACGAATTAAATCGGTGAAACCGGCATCCAGAATAACAAATTTCTTGGTGCTGCCTTCTTTTACATACAATACTTTTGATATGAGGCTTCCGCATTGGGCCACTACTGCTCGTCCCAATTCAAAATGAAGAGTTTGTCCGGGGCGCAACTGCAAATGATCACGAAAAATCCGGAAATAAGATCCAAAATCCGGAATAGGGAAGTGATTCGGATGTTCGTAATTAATTCCCAAGCCACCACCCACGTTGATATGTTCAAGCGTTATTCCTTTCGAAATAAATTGTTCCTGCAATTCGTTCACACGCACGCACAAATCCTGAAATGAAGACAAATCTGTTATCTGTGAACCGATATGAAAATGAATTCCAATGAGCTTTACGTTCGGCAACGACGGAAACAATGCAATGACTTTATCCAAATCCTGCATATTGATTCCGAACTTATTTTCGTTCAGACCGGTAGTGATATAATGATGCGTATGAGCGCTTACATTGGGATTAATGCGCAATGCGATTTTAGCAATTTTGCCTTTCTTAGCTGCCAGCTCGTCAATAACTTCAAGTTCAGGGACAGATTCTGCATTAAAACAAAAAATATCGTTGTCCAATCCCAGATTTATTTCCCAATCTGCTTTTCCCACTCCGGCAAAAACAACCTGTGATGGAGAAATTCCGGCATCAATAGCTGCCTGAACCTCGCCCCCACTTACACAGTCAGCACCTAGTCCGGCTTCTTTAATTACTTGCAAAATGCTAGTATTCACATTGGCTTTCATGGCATAATGCACATGAAAATCTTTTTCCGCAATATGCGATTTTAAATCAACAAGGGTTTTGCGCAGCAATTCCAAATCATAGTAGTAAAATGGAGTCTGAATTTCGCTGAACTTCTCAACAGGATATTTTGCTTTAATCATGATTATTTGTAGCCCCCTAAATTCCCCAAGAGGGACTTTTTGCTACGAGGGCAATAGTTTTTTATTTACAAAAGTAATATTTAAGTCCCCCTTCGGGGGATTTAGGGGGCTAAAATAGTTTAGCACTCAATGCATTCAACGCACGTTTTTTATCTTCAGCTTTAATCAGGAACGAAATGTTGTAATTACTTCCGCCATACGAAATCATACGAACCGGAATATCGCTTAATGCGCTAACCACTTTGGCCTGAAAACCTACATTTTCGAAAGGCATATCACCCACCACACAAATGATTACCATTTCTTTATCGACAGTAACAGTTCCGAATTTCTTCAATTCATTTACTATTTCGTCAAGTCGTTTTGCGTTGTCAATTGAAACGGAAACACCCACTTCGGAAGTTGTAACCATATCAATCGGTGTTTGATGCGATTCGAAAATTTCGAATACTTTGCGCAAAAATCCATGCGCCAACAGCATTCTGCCTGATTTTATTTTAATAGCAGTAATACCATCTTTAGCCGCCACTGCTTCTATTTTCCCTTTTTTGCTTTGGGTAGAAATAAGCGTTCCCGGTGCGTTTGGCTCCATCGTGTTCAGCAACCGAACCGGAATATTATTCAATTTGGCAGGCAATATACAGGTTGGGTGCAGAATTTTAGCTCCGAAATAAGCCAACTCGGCAGCTTCTTCGAAATGCAACACCGGAACAGGTTTTGTTCCTTCCACAAAACGCGGATCGTTATTATGCATACCATCAATATCTGTCCATATCTGAATTTCGCTTGCATGAACCGCAGCACCAATTAACGAAGCGGAATAATCACTTCCTCCCCGTTGGAGGTTATCAATTTCGCCATAAAAATTACGACAAATAAATCCCTGAGTTATATAAATGGTGTTACCCGGCTGTTCTGATATCTGAATAGCAAGATGTTCGGCAATATAATTCGGATCAGGTTCGGAATTTTTATCAATACGCATAAATTCCAATGCCGGAATTAACGCGCTTCTTTCGCCCAATTCATTCAGATAAAGTTGAAAAATAGTTGTGGAAAGTAATTCTCCCTGCGCCAGAATTGCTTTTTCTTCGAACAGCGTAAAAACCGATTTTGAAAAAGAACGAAGATAATCAAAAAGCGATTTAATGATTACATTTGCTTCGGTTCTGGTTTCGGGCGTGGAATAAAGATCTTCAATTACATCAAAGTATTTTTGTTCCAGCGCATTAATTCGTTCCAACGCACCGGAAGTATTATTTTTATAAAGATAATCGGAGATCTCAATCAAGCTATTGGTTGTACCTGACATAGCCGATAAAACGACTATTTTCTGCTCCCCATCACAAATTAGTTTAGCTACATCCTTCATGCGCGCAGCCGAACCTACCGACGTCCCTCCAAATTTTAAAACTTTCATTTCTTTCGAGTTAGATTATAATTTGACAAAATAAAATTAGCCACAAAAGTAATATTTTTTTCTCAATAAATTTCCATTTGAAAGGACGATAAAGTACGACAAACGCTATTTCTGCGACATAAAAAGTTGTTATTATTCATTATCAGTCATTTTAAACTTCCAGATATAGAAAATGATGAGCATATACTCATCATTTTCCATTCTGTGATTGTAAATTCTTTATTGAATTAGCTGTGTTATTTTGGTAGCGCCAAGTCTGATACATTACAATTATTATTGGTTTTCAAACCTTTAATTCTTTATCCCATAATATAAAACTTTACTACACATATGACGCATCACTATTTTGAAGTATTAAACCGCAAACCAATAGTTAAACTAAGATGACTCAAACTCTGATGGCTATTAATGTCAAGTTGTACATGAGTTGTTGAACTACCATCAAATTGATCATAGTTACTTAATATGCCGGTTATTAAAGATAATTGAATGCCAAGTGCCATATTCTTAGAAATAAAACGGTCATAGCCTATAGAATAATAGGTACCAAGTGTTGAACCGGTTATTTTATAATTCTTTAAATCCACTCTTTTGTTATCAGTATAGGTCAAATTTCCCATACCAACATTTATAATTAATGCATCTTTTACTTGATTGTTCTTTATCCGTCTCGATATTCCCGTATACATGGGACCAACATACTGGATGTTTAAGTTGTCACTCAAGGTATTGTTTGTAAATATCTCCCCATTATTTAAGTATGTTACACCATTTAAACTATTCTGTGACGTTACATTCTCATAGTTAATTCCTATTCCTATTTGTCCATTAACAATAAAATAATTAATCTCACCGCCTAAGTTAATGCCTGATCTTATTTGATTATCATACGTTTCAAGGCGGGTATCTGAAGTAGGAACACTTTTACCTAAATTATACGCATAGCCTCCATTTAATGCAAAACGCCAATGAGAATAAGGTATTATATTAGTCTCTTTGATTTTTTGATTTTGTCCTTGCCTTTGCTGCACAACAAATGTATCCACTTTAAGAATATCTGCATAAACTTCATGGCCACTATTTAAAAGACCCGGCAATTGATGTTTAATTATCCTGATAGCATTCCCTCCGGCTTTGCCAGCTTCTAGTTTAGCTATCTCAAGTACAGAATTATAATCGAATGCAGCCGTTGAAGCATTATCATTAACCCGGATTGTTCCTAACTTCACAGTAGTAGTTGGTAATGTGTCATTTTTATCATACAATGTAACCATTCCTTTTTGAGCTAATGACTTTTCTTTCTTAATTAATGATGTTGTAATTCTTGGTGAACATGAACATATTAATACTAAACAATATGCTAACAATAGTTTTTTCATTTTATTTGATGGATTATTACAATATGATAACAAATTGATTTATTTGATAAATTTTGGTTGAAACTTAAGTTGAAGATATGCCTTTATTTTGATATTTGAGCTCGGTTTTTTATCAATTACATCCTTGCTCAAATTATACAAATAAACTAGTTTATCATCTGCCTCGTTACAATCTTTTTTATGTTTAAACCCTTTATATCGAAAAGTGTAATCTTGCCAACTAATTACTTCAAACTCGCAGTCATCTACAATTCCAGTTATAAAGTCAAACATATAGCTTAAATCTAACTTACTTGGATAATAATTTCTTTCTTTACCTGTATAAATAAATAGAATCTTATTTTTATAACATGAAAAGTAAAATGGCGGATTTGTCAATAATACAGAGAAACTTCCTTCAACAAAAGCAGCTTTAGTTGTATCATTGCTGTTCATATCCATGATAAATATTGAATTGCAATTATCAAGATTATCGACAAGGTAATCATCAAAAGCTAATCGCATAGTATTAGATAACTTATAATAACGAAAAAAACCATCTAGTTTTTGAGCATTCGCTGTGATTGCAATAAAAGCAAAAGCAATTATCAAATTTCTTTTCATATGCATAACTTAAAATTATTTAGTAATAACGAGGAAAATAAATAATTTGGCCTATTATACCATTCTTAATAAAACCGTCAGTACCTTTCCAGCCCCATGTGAAAAGTGGCTTCCGACTATCATTATATAACCCATGGAGGTCTGAGCCTGATGGAAGCCCATCAAAAGGATGTGTATGAGCAGACCAAAGTAACGTTGCCCCCGTTCCCCGTAGCGTATAATACTTGTGCCTCCCGCTGTTCGGCATAGCGTCCCGCCATAGCCGTCAAGCTAAGAAAAAACATATAGTTTATATGGGGGTTACTCTCGTTTAGTAAAAGGAGTCCAAAATAGTCTAAATGGATTATTTGATTCCACTAAAATTG
>JBBQMQ010000125.1:0-10046 GCA_038329115.1 Bacteroidales bacterium | reverse complement strand
CCCTAAATTTATTCCTGGTGTTATATCAACACTGCAGTTAACTTTTTTCTCAATATTATTTGGTACAGTTATTGGTTTGATAGTAGCTATTTTAAAACTAACTCATAAAAAGGTTTTAACGATTTTTGTAGATTTATATATTACGATTGTTAGAGGAACTCCTCTATTATTGCAACTTTATTTTATTTTTTATGGGTTGCCAAGCTTGGGTATTCAAATTGACAGGTTCCCGTCAGCTATTATTGCATTAACCTTTCATAATGGTGCTTACATTAGCGAAATCTTCAGAGGAGCTATCGAGTCTATTGATTATGGGCGTGAGGTGGCAAGAATATCGGAGAGTTCGTCGGTAAAAATATTCCCCAGTTTCATATTGGCGTCTGCATCCAGGCAACACGGAACAACTTGTCCATCAGCCAGAATGGCAATATGATCGCGAAGTGCATAACAGTTTTTTACAGTTTGTGTTCCGGTCTGATTTTCGTCGGGCCATTCAAAACGGGGAGCGCGTTGAAGAAATATGTGTTCTGCGAGCCGGAGCCCGTTTCCATTGGTATTTTCATTCAATAGTTCTGCAGGTAGATTGAATTTTGAAGCAATTTCAGTCAAACAAACTCGGTTGAAATCAGCGCTTGTTGCGTTTGTTGTATTCCACAAACGCAAACAGACGTAACTTTCGGGAGCTGCTTCAGAGGCATAATTGAGAACAGTTTGAAGATAATTTCCCCATTGGTCAGCGGCAATATTTTCTTCGGCATCATGCAGTGAAATGTTGATTTGGCGAATGGTATGATGAAGTAAAATCTCTTTTTTGCGTTCCAACAATCCTCCGTTGGTGGTAATATTGATATGTAAACCGGCAGCTTCGGCCACGGTAAGGATTTCATTTAGATGAGGATGCAACAGCGGTTCGCCCAACACATGCAGGTAAATGTAATTGGTAAAGGGTGTTATCTTTTCAACGACTTTTTGAAATTCTTCCACCGACATAAACCGGGTAGTTCGTGCCGTTTTAAAACAAAAGCTGCAATCGAAATTGCAGCTGTTCGTTATTTCGATATATATTTTTTTGAATCTCATGACCCCAACCCCTAAAGGGGCGAATTTGATTACAATTGTTAGTTAATTGGGTTTCTGAAATCAATAATATTATGAATGGACAAAATTCCAACCACTTCTTCCGTTTCATTTACAACCGTCAATATAGTTATTTTGTTTAAATCCATTATTTCAAGCGCATCAGTCAACAATTCATTCCGATTAATTTGTTTGAATCCGCGAGTCATGAAATCAATGGCAGTGAGGTTTTTCAGTTCATCAAATTTCTGAATGGCCCGACGGATATCGCCGTCTGTAATTATTCCAACAGCTTTGTCCTGAGTATTGTAAACCATTGTCATTCCCAATCGTTTATTACTTACTTCATAAATCACATCTTTAAAAAGCGTAGTTTCATACACTTTCGGAACGTCGGTAAACATTTCGTCTTTCACCCGCGAAATCAGGCGGCGACCTAATGCACCACCCGGATGATAAAGTGCGTAATTTTCAGCTTTAAAACCGCGTCGTTCCATCAAACAAATGGTCAATGCGTCACCCATGACCAGCAAAGCGGTTGTAGAAGTTGTGGGAGCCAGATCCAGCGGACAGGCTTCTTTGCTTACACCAACATTTAATACCAGCGAAACTTCTTTTGCCAAAGCAGAATGTGTGTTTCCGGTTAAAGCAATCAGTTTGCATCCGATTTTTTTCAAAGGTGCCACCACATTAAGGATTTCGGAGGAACTTCCGCTATTTGAAATGAGTAAGACAATATCATTTTTGCTAACCATACCCAAATCGCCGTGCATGGCTTCAGCAGCATTTACAAAAATAGATTGTGTTCCGGTGGAAGCAAGCGATGAGGAAATTTTATGACCAATAATGCCGGTTTTACCTACGCCCATGATAACCAGTTTACCATTACAGGCATAAATCAGTTCGATGGCTTCGTTTATTTCAGACCCTATTGTCTCGGCTAACTTTTGAAGTTCACCGATTTCCTGTTGGAATATTTCTTTGCTTCGTTGTATAAAATCCATTGAATATCTACTTAATCAGGTTTGATTCTAACTATGTGATTGTTCCTAATGACAACCATCTCACTTTTATTCTTTTTTTTGAATTCGACAAGGTTATCATAAACTTTATCCATACTCTGGAGTATTTTATCTCTATCAGTTACAATTTTAATCTTATTTCTCATAATAATAACTTTTAAAAAAGTTTAATTTTTTGAATTAAGATTTCGATAATATCAGTTCCACAAATTCTCTCACACAACCTTCGCCACCCTTTTTCTTCATTTGAATGATTCCCGGAATATTTTTTATAGTATCCAGTGCATCTGCCGGACAAGCGGCCAAACCAACTGACGAAAGAAGTTCAAAACAATTTACATCATCGCCAATATAAGCCACTTGTGCCAATGTAATTCCTTCTTTTTCACAGATTTCTTTTACCGCAGCCAGTTTGCCACCTTCCCGTTTTCCCTGATACAGATAATCAAGTTTCAATTTTTGAAAACGACGTTCCACCAGTTTCGTGTTCTCTGAAGTGATAATTCCTGATTTAATCCCTTTTTCACGAATCAGTTGTAAACCCATTCCATCGTGCGTGTTGAATTTCTTCAATTCGTCACCGGTTTCGGAATAATACATGCCGGAATCAGTCAAAACTCCATCAACATCGGTTAATAAAAGTTTAATGACCTCACCCCCAGCCCCTCTCCTTGAGGAGAGGGGAGAAGTAAGTACTTTCAATTTTTCAACATCTGTGGATTGTTGTCTTATGTCTTGATTCCTGGTTCTTGGCTCTTGGCTCTGAATTCCTTTTATAATATTATCAATAGCAATGGCTTGTCCCAGAATTTCACGTATTTTTGATAAGTGGATCTGATTTGGACCATCTGAGAAAGCATGATCGGGATCGGGATGAACTTCGGCAAAAATGGCATCAACTCCAACAGCCAATGCCGCCCGCATCAGATACGGAACCATTTCGCGGTTTCCTCCTGTTGAAGTTCCTTGTCCACCAGGCTTTTGAACGGCATGAGTTGCGTCGAAAACAACCGGAAAACCGTAACTACGCATTTCAACCAATCCAGTCATATCAACTACCAGATTATTATAACCAAAGCTCGAACCACGTTCGCAAAGTAATATATTTTCGTTGCCAGAATCACGTAATTTGTCAATCACGTTTTTCATATCCCACGGAGCCATAAATTGTCCTTTTTTTACGTTGACAATTTTGCCGGTTTTGGCGGCGGCAACCAATAAATCGGTTTGGCGGGAAAGAAAAGCCGGAATTTGCAACATATCAGCTACTTTTGCCACTTCGGCACACTGCCAACTTTCATGCACGTCGGTAATAATAGGAAGATCAAGTTCTGTTTTTACGCGTTGAAGAATTTGCAGACCACGTTCCATGCCAACCCCACGAGGAGCTTTTACTGAAGTGCGATTAGCTTTGTCGAATGAGGATTTAAAAATCAGATGAATGCCGAGTTCCAGACAAATTTCTTTCAGCCTGGCAGCTACTGCCATTGTCATTTCTTCCGTTTCAATGGCACAAGGTCCTGCAATCAGCACAAATCGAGTGTTGCCACCAATATCGAAGCGGTTCAGAACGTTTATTTTTCGGGTTTCAACCATTTCTTAAATCGTAGAACCAAGAGCTAAAAACCAGAAAAGTTTGTTTTGGTCATTAGCAAATTGGCAAATTAGCATATTAATTTGTGTAAACTCTTACCCAATCAACTTCAAGATTTCCGGTACTTCCGCGTTGTTTGTTCGAAATAAATGAATTGAAAGCAAGATACATTTCTTCGGCCGGAATATTACTTGCGGTGCGGTATACTTCTAAATCGTTTATCATCCAGATTAATTCTTTTTTCGACCAGATTAAAGAATATATGAAATATTGATATGGATTAATTCCGGTAATTTTCACTCCATCGAAAATGTTTTTATTTGCATTTCCAAGGGTAATATGTTTTCCTGTTGAATGAAAAATCTTGATTAAAGGCAACTTAGAGTCAGAGCCCAACCAGAAAACATGCTGAATATTTCCGGAGCATCTTATTTTTGCGCGAAAAATACCATGTTTTTGTCTGAATTTTTCTGCAGTTTGAAGCACATCCGAAGTATATTGGAACTCCTTTTCGATAAATCCTTTTTCAGGATGCCATGCAGTAGCTTTTACTTTTTCGTGTTTTGTAGTAAGTTTAAGAATCCCTTCTTCTACAGCTACGTTCTTGCCGGAATGATTAGCTTGTTTCTCGTTTGTAAATGAATGATTTCCGATTAATTGTGGGCTTTTATAATGAAATCCGAAATTCCAGCGTGATTTTTCCAACGTGTTCCATTCAAATTCATCCTGAAATGATAAAGCCATCGCCCGGTATTTCTCAAAGCGTTCAGGTTTTTCATTGTTGTAAAATTTTATGTCCGCATTATCAGCGAGTTCATAAAAACGTTTTTGCTGAACGTATTCAGGAGTTTCGTGCCAGCGGTTTGGATTTGCCCAGAAATCATTATTCTTTTTAAATTCAGGAGTTGCTACTTTTACTTTTAATTCTTCCAATTCTTTTATAATGAAAGAATTATGAAACCGAACGTAAGTTTTATATTCTTTTGATATTTCAAAAGCCTTCATTTTCTTTAGCGATTCCGATTCTTTTACTTTCCTTTTATCTCCCAGTAATTCGTAATCAGCAGTCGCTTTAAAAACAAGATATTGTTTTAGTTTTTCAGAGCCAAGAATCTGATAATAAAGCGAAATGGCAGGAGAGTTTTGAAGTTTCTTGCGTTTAGTGGCAATTCTGTATTCTTCAGTATCTTTATATTTTCTGTTTTTCAGAACTTTTCTGTTTTCCTGAAAATCAGCAGATTTTACTATATGAAAAAGCTTCTTGTATTCAGCAAGTTCAACAGATTTTTCAACTTTTGCATAACGATGCATGGCCTGAACAAGTTCTACCTCATTTTTTTCAAGTTTAGCTGTTGGAGTGATTCCTCCGAATAGATTTTTCCAAAACAAATTCATATTATAATGTGATTATGAGTTTTTGATTGAAGAGTTAATTAAATCCATACAATAAACGATATTCAAACTTATCAGTGGTTTGTACTTTTCGTCTATCGGAATAAATGATTCAGAGCGCATTAAGTCTATCTGACTTAAAAATTGATTATAAAAACCATCCTGATTGATAATTATCAATGGTTTTTTGTGTTCACCAACAACTCCCGAAGCGATTATGTCCAGCATTTCGTCCAATGTGCCGTAACTTCCGGGGAGCACTACAAAAATATCAGAAAGCTCCTTCATTTGTGCTTTACGTTCGCTCATGGTTTCAACTGTAATCAGCTGAGTTGGCAATGAACTTTGCCGTTTCATTTTAATAACTGCCTGAGGAATAACGCCAATAATCCGACCGTTTTTGCTCTTTGCACCTTCGGCAACCGAATCCATCAAACCCCCAGTAGCACCACCGTAAACCAATGTGTTTCCACTTTCGGCAATCATTTCTCCCAACTGGAATGCTTCTTGTTTGTACCGATTGTCAATAAAATTACTCGATGAACAGAAAACGGCTATATTCATGTTTTTCAGTTATCAGTTATCAGTTATCAGTTAACAGTGGCAAGTAAAGATGACTGTTAACTGATAACTGTTGACTGAATTTATGCGTCTATCTTCGCGTAAGTTGCGTTTTGTTCGATAAATGCCCGGCGTGGTGCCACATCATCACCCATCAACATGGAGAAAACGTGATCCGCTGAAGCTGCATTTTCAATATCAATTTGGCGCAAGGTACGATTTTCAGGATTCATGGTTGTATCCCACAATTGAGTTTCGTTCATTTCTCCCAAACCTTTATAGCGTTGAGTGTGAATTCCACCTTCTACGCCACCACCGTATTTTTCAATGAAAATCTGACGTTGAACATCGGTCCAGCAATATTCTTCTACTTTTCCTTTTTTGCATAAGTAGAGTGGAGGAGTGGCAATGTACAAATATCCTTGCTCAATCAGCTCTTTCATGTGACGGAAGAAGAATGTCATAATCAATGTAGCGATGTGGCTACCATCCACGTCGGCATCGGTCATGATGATAACCTTGTGGTAACGTAGCTTTTTCATGTTTAACGCTTTGCTGTCTTCCTCCGTACCAATACTAACGCCCAAAGCAGTATAAATATTGCGTATCTCTTCACTTTCCAGTACTTTGTGAGGCATTGCTTTCTCTACATTCAGAATTTTACCACGTAACGGTAAAATTGCCTGAAATTGTCGGCTGCGACCTTGCTTAGCTGTTCCACCGGCCGAATCTCCTTCGACAAGAAATAATTCGCATTTTTCAGGATCTTTGTCGGCACAATCTGCAAGCTTACCGGGCAATCCACCACCCGAAAGAGGCGATTTACGTTGAACCATTTCACGAGCTTTACGGGCTGCATAACGGGCTGTGGCCGCAAGGATTACTTTTTCAACAATGATGCGGGCGGCCTTTGGATTTTCTTCCAAATAGTTTCCAAGCGCTTCACCAACTGCCATATCTACCGAACCCATTACTTCGTTGTTACCAAGTTTGGTTTTGGTTTGTCCTTCGAATTGTGGTTCCTGTACTTTAATAGAAATAACTGCCGTCAATCCTTCACGGAAGTCGTCGCCACTGATTTCAATTTTCAGTTTTTCAAGCATTTTGCTGTCTTCAGCGTATTTTTTCAATGTACGCGTCAATCCACGACGGAAGCCGGCAAGGTGAGTTCCACCTTCAATGGTATTGATATTGTTTACATACGAGTGTACATTTTCATTGTATGACGTATTGTAAGTCATGGCAATTTCAACAGGAATTCCGTTTTTCTCGGTAGAAATATGAATGATATTTTCGATGAGTGGTTCACGGGCTTCGTCGATATACTGAACAAATTCTTTCAAACCTTCGGTTGAATAAAATAATTCCGAGCGGAATGTTCCATCTTCTTCAACATGACGTTTATCTGTCAAAGTCAGCGTAATTCCGGCATTCAGAAATGATAATTCGCGCAAACGGCTTGCTAAAATATCATATTTATAAACTGATTCGATAAAAATGGTGTTGTCGGGAAGGAAAGTAGTTCGTGTTCCGTTGATAATGGAAGTGCCGATTTCTTGTACCGGAAATTTAGGGATACCGCATTGGTATTCCTGCATATACAATTTGTTATTTCTGGAAACTTCAACACGTAAATCGGTGGAAAGTGCATTCACGCACGATACGCCCACGCCGTGCAATCCACCGGAAACTTTATAACTTCCGTGGTCGAATTTACCACCGGCATGAAGTACAGTCATAACTACTTCCAAAGCCGATTTACCTTCTTTTTCGTGAAAATCAACCGGAATACCACGGCCGTTATCAACAACTGTTACAGAATTATTTTCGTTAATTGTTACGTTAATAGTATCGCAATGTCCGGCCATGGCTTCGTCAATGGAGTTATCAACCACTTCGTAAACCAAATGGTGTAACCCTTTTACTCCAATATCACCAATATACATTGCAGGACGTTTGCGCACTGCTTCCAAACCTTCAAGTACCTGAATGCTACTCGCGCCATAATTGGCACTTGCTGCATCTGCTGCATCTCTTGCAATTTCTTCTTCGCTCATTTTCTATTTTAAGTTATTTATTTTTACTGTTTTACCGATGTTTTTTTGCCAAAACATCTCCTTAAGTTTCTTCAAAGGAAATCTGTCCAAAAAAACATACAAATATACATTAAAAAGTTGACATAATCGATATTTTAAACGAGTTTTTTCCTCATTTAGAGATTGAATTGTATTCAAACCCGAAAGACCCGGTTTAAATTATTTAAAACTAAAATACATTTCAAATCCGGAATATATCTATTTTTCATAATTAGTTGATAGTCAAACAATATAAATTATTTTAAACCTTTATAACAAAAAATTGTTTAGCATTTAAAGTAAAAATAAAGTTCATTCGTCTACCTGAATATGGAGACAAGTATTAATCTATCGATGAGTCAACAGAAAACCAATTCCATCACCAAAACCATTCAGCAATTTGGCAAGAATTTGTTTGGATATGTTCGTGGAAGGGTAAGAAATACCGAAGATGCCGAAGATATCCTTCAGGATGTGTGGTATCAGTTGAGCAATCTGACCGATTTGGACGAAGTGGAAAGTATCAGCGGTTGGCTGTACGAAGTGGCTCAAAACAAAATTACGGATAAGTCGCGAAAAAAGAAAAATCTGCTTCTGGAAGATTTTGGTTTCGAAAACGACCAAGGTGAGTTAAACATAAAAGACATTTTACTTTTAGACGAAAACAACAATCCTGAACTGGGAATTTTCAAAGAATTATTCTGGAAGGAATTAATGAAATCGTTGGACGAATTACCTGAAAATCAAAAAGAAGTTTTCATCCTTAATGAAATGGACGATTTGACATTACAAGAAATTGCGGATAGAAAAGGAGAAAACCTGAAAACAATTATTAGCCGTAAAGGCTATGCAGTTAAATACTTACGAAACAAATTAAACTATTTATATAAAGAACTGAATTATTAAAATTATCATTATGTGTAAAAACAAATTTTGCAGAAAAGCATTTTTTATGGTACCGCTTGCAATAGCAGGACTGTTTGCCATTAGTGCTGTGGTTATGCTCTTATGGAATCTTATCATCCCGGCAATTTTCACATCATTACTACCGATTACTTTATGGCAGGCTATGGGATTATTCGTGCTGAGTCATATTTTATTCGGCAGAGGTCCGGGCGGACATCACCACAGAGTACATCGTCATCATTTCGGACCAGCTGCTTATCATGAAAAATTCATGAATATGACTGATGAAGAAAAAGAACAATTTAAGGAAAACATGAAAAAACGGTGTTGTAATTAATTTCAAAATAAACTCGAATGCAGAAATAAACATTTAAACGATTTTTATTTCAAAAAAGAAACACCGAATGACTTCATTCGGTGTTTCCTGATATTATAGGGTTGGAATACTATTCCAAAATTTCGTTATCGTGCATTTCTTTCATAAAAGTCACAAAATCGTTTTTGCGATCAGAATCCATCCATTCCAGACTTCGACGCGGATGAGCATTCAACGCACCTGAAATAAGGTAAGGAATATGATAACCCCAGTCAATCTGACTTTGCATCGGATGAACATGATCCTGAATAACCTGCAACAAAGGCAAAAGACGGTATTTTGGATTTTTCAAAAAAGCAATCAGAATTTCAATCGGACAGTTTCCGGCTCCACGACCTAATCCCATTAACGTTGCATCCAGCATAGTACAACCTTCCATAATGGCTGTATAGGTGTTTGACATTGCCATTTGCATATTGTTATGCGCATGAATTCCAATTTCCTTTCCCGGTAATGCAGCCATATATTTCCGAACCAAATGCTGAATTGATTCCACATACATACTTCCAAAACTATCGACCGCATAAAACGTTTTTACGCGTGAAGCGGCTATATCTTTCAACGCTTCATCTAATTCATGTTCGTTAACCGTCGAAACAGCCATTAAGTTAATACAAACTTCATAACCTTTGTCCATGCAATGATGAGCAAGCGCGATGGCTTTGTCAACCTGATGAACATAACATGCCACGCGAATCATATCCAACGCACTTTCTGAAGCTAATGGAATGTCATCCAAATCGATACGACCGATATCAGCCATTGCCGAAAGTTTCAGATTGGTTTCATTTTTTCCTACTATTCGTTCTAAATCTTTTTGATGGCAGAATTTCCAGGGACCCATTTCTTTCCGACTGAATGCTTTTTCGCTGCTCAGATAACCGATTTCCATATAATCGACACCGGCTTCGACGCAAGCATTATAAACTCCACGAACGAAATCGTCCGAAAATTGCCATTTATTCATTAACCCACCGTCACGAACGGTGCAATCCATTACCTTAATTTCTTGTTTGTACATGTTTTATGACCCCCAACCCCCT
>JBBQMQ010000124.1:0-10066 GCA_038329115.1 Bacteroidales bacterium | reverse complement strand
ACATTAAAAATTGACCAATGAAAAAAAATAATCGAATCATAATCATCTTTTTGTTCATCAGCATCGCGAGTGGTTTGATATGCAATTATTTTTATCAGGTTTCACCGTCACATGCTGTTCGAATCAATGAATTTCAGACTCAACTTGATCATAAAGAGATTCAATCTTCAAAAACAATTGAAGATTTAAAGCAAATAATCGTTCATTCATCGGTCGATTCAATTATTCATTATCCGTTTGCGAACAACGATATTTCATATTATGTTTTTGACAAAAACGAACCGGCTTTCTGGTCAGACAATCATTTGGATATAAGCAATATATCATCAAAAGATTACCCAACCTGGCAATTTGTTCAATTACCCAATGCATATTGTATGGTTCGCTCGGTTTCATTCGATGCCATAAAAATACTGTCGGTTATTACACTTAAATACAACTATCCTTACGAAAATAATGAGCTTCAAAACAGCTTTGCACAAGGTTTCTATCTGGATAAACAAATTCAACTTGTGGCCGGTTTTAAAACGGATAAGCTGGCAGTAACGGACAAAAGTGGCGAATACCTCTTTTCATTTTCTGAACCCGAAGCCCCGATTTTCAACGAAACATGGGCAACCATCGGGTTGATAGCCTACTCATTCGCTTTTTTCTTTTTGTTTTTACTCTACATGCGGTCTCCGTATTTGTTCAATAAAAAGTTTATAGAATTTAAAACGTTTTGCATAATTTCTCTAAGTGTAGGAATTTTTATCGGTCTTTGTTTGTATTTAAATTTTCCGGCACTGCTTTTCCAGAATAAACTATTCACTCCATTTCAATATGCTTCGAATCATTTTTTAGCATCAATAATTCACCTTACCGTTACCACGTTTTATTTTCTGTCAAGCATTTATTTGTTCCGGTTCAATGTCAAATCAGGTAAGTCAGGATCACTAAAGAACAGAATTCTGAAACAAATGTCGTTTGCAATTTACTTTCTGATAGTTTATTATATGCTGAGCGGACTTATTTATCACTCAAGCATCCAATTGAGCATTCTTCATTTTAACGACTTTTCATTTATCAGTATCTGGGTTCATTTTCTTATTTTGGCTTGGGGAGTGGGACTTGCATTGTTGTTTTATAAAACGCATTACACCATACATAATAAACAATTATTCAGAAATGAAATTCTTACCGATCTGATTTTAGCTATTCTGATAAGTGGTTTATATTTTATCACTTCGCCCGATGATTTTATTCGGGCCGGATTTTGGTTCGTTGCCATTTGTCTAGTTTTATACTTACCGGCTTTTGCGCCAAAATACAAAAACATACACGTTTTTACTGCTATTTGGTTACTTGTTTTTACGGCATTTATTGTACGGAATTCGTATGTAATTAACGAGAAAAACAAGCAGGATAAATATAAAATTCTGGCTCAGAACATTTCCATAAACGGGAATACCGAGAATGACCGAATGGCCGAAATACTGCTCGAAGAACTTGACATTCAGGTTAAAAATGACAGGAAAATAAGCAAGTTAATTTTGAAAACCGACTCCATACAGCTTGCAAACACGTATTTAAACACCAAATACATGCGTGGCTTCTGGAACAAATACGATATGCGATTAAATGTAGCCAGCCTGCATTCCGACTTGTTTAATGAATACGATCAGTTCGTTTCGACGGTGGGAACACGAATCAAAAAAACCCATTTCTTCAGTGTGCCTGCCAACGAAAATAATATGTCGTACATCGGTGTTTTCAGGATTAAACCTGCTTTCTCCGACTCACTGGCATTTTTCATGGAGTTTTATCCGCGTCGCAATTTCAAAAGTTACAGTTTCCCCAATCTCTTAATTGCTTCATCGCCTGATATTCAGAGTCATCTCAATATTTCTATTGCCAAATACGAGCATCAAAAATTGGTTTATTCTTCTGGCAATACAGAATATTTAGGTGCAAGCAACTGGATTCCTAAAAGGAAATCGGATTTTTTTAAGTTGATCAACAATAATCATGTTCATTATATTTATGCTCCCAATGCAAACACTTACATTGTCATAACTGAGCAACAGCCTTTTGAACCGGTAACTTATCTGCTTTATTTTGCTTATACATTTCTGGCCTACTTTTCTATTTGCTGGTTGTTGGTATGGGGTCATAAATTTATCAGACAAAAACAAAATTACCGAATTGGGTTAACAGCCAAGTTTCAGTATGCATTTTTGCTGCTTCTTATTATCAGCTTTCTGGGCATTTTCTATGTGTCAGTCAATTTTATTGAAAAGAATTATCAGGAAGAACAAATTGCTCACATCGAAAGCAAAAAGGGCTATATTCAGAAGGCATTGCAGGATATGTATTACTGGAATCAGGATTTGAACGCGTCGAACTCACAGAATCTGAATTTTGACTTGCAGGATTTGTCGTATATTTACCATACCGATATTCATGTGTATGATAACCACGGTTTTCTAATTGGCAGTTCGCAACCGTTGATATTCAACAAAAGCCTTATCAGCAAACGGATTGCTCCTGCTCTCATTTTTAAACCTAATGCCAATATTAATCAGTACGAACATATAGGAAAACTGAATTATCTGAGCGGTTACACTGATTTTTTCAACGGTGATTATCTTCAGATTGGTTATATTTCGATACCTCAGTTTTTCAGTCAGGATGAGATTAAAAACGAAATCGAAAGTTTTCTGGCAGTTATCATTCACATTTATCTAATCATTATTGTATTGGCTATAATGCTTAGTTTATTTATCGGAAAACAGCTTTCGGCACCACTCAATATGATTGAAAACAAGTTGAAAGAAATGCGGCTTGGTCGCAGAAATGAAAAAATTGATTACGGACTGAATGACGAGATTGGTCAGTTGGTAATTCAGTATAACCTCACCGTTGACGAACTCGAAAAAAGTGCAAAATTACTAGCGCAATCGGAACGCGAATCCGCATGGAAATCGATGGCAAGGCAGGTGGCACATGAGATAAATAATCCGCTTACTCCGATGAAGCTGACCATACAGCAATTGCAGCGAACCAAAAACATGAATAACGCCGGTTTCGATGATTATTTTACCAAGTCCACGGCCATGCTTATTGAACAGATTGATAATCTTTCGCGCATTGCAGGTACTTTTTCCAACTTTGCCCGTATGCCCGAAGCCAACTTCGAACACGTTGATATTGCTGCGCGTTTATATTCTGTGGTACAATTATTTGTAAATAATTATGATCATATCCAGATTGAATACTCAGGCGAAGAAAAAGAAGTTTTCGTTTATGCCGATTCCGAACAGTTGGTACAGGTTTTCAACAATCTGCTCAAGAATGCCATTCAGGCCATTCCAGAAAACCGTACCGGAGAAATTGACGTTAAACTTAGTACCGATGCCGGGCAGGTTCTGATAGAAATTACCGACAATGGCGTGGGCATAGACAACGAATTGCATAATAAATTATTTGTTCCGAACTTTACCACCAAAAATACCGGCATGGGATTGGGATTAGCCATTTCCAAAAACATTATCGAACTGTCAGGCGGAAGTATTTCCTTTAAGTCGGAACGCAATATTGGCACAACGTTTATGATTTCAATTCCTAAAGCAGATTAACAAATAGTCTGTTGCTCTTTACAATTATCAATTTTATATGCTTCAAAACTTTGTTTCTGTTTTTTCAAAAATAAAAATCCATTTCACTTACATACTATTTTACCTGCTTGGCATTGGAATTTTGTATTTCAATTTTTGGTTGTTTTTCCAACTGGTTGAACGTCAGATTGACTTCACACTCATGTCGTCGGTATTTCTACATTTGTCAACTTGCCTGGCACTCAGTCTTCCTTACTTTTGGGTAAAAAAACGGAAAGAAATCTTGCTCTGGATTCTGCTTTTTATTAATATCTATTTGAGTTGTAATCTGTTGTATTACAGAACTTATATCACCATTCTATCTTTCGACAGTTACACGATGATTGGAAATTTGTGGTCACTTTCAGATAGTATTATCTCTGCCTTCCATCGCTCCGACATTCTTTTCTTTTTACCGACCGCAGTTTTATGGCTACTCCATAGCTTCACTTTACGGAAAAGAATAGTTGTAGAAACGCTCAAAACACGTTTAGTCAGTTCTGGGTTGATACTTGTTTTTGTTCTTTCAACAATCGGTATAAATCTGTTTATTGAACGAAATCAGGTAAGCAACATGCTTTCGGACGAAAACGAGTTTAAATACGATATCGTGGATGGAGCTTCCACATACGGATTTCTACACTGCTGGATATGGCAGTTCCGGTCCGATTTGGATTCAAAAAAGGAACTGACTGCTGTTGAAAAAGCGAAAATAGAAAAATGGTTTAGTCAGCATAAGCAGTTTGAAAACGTTGAAAATTCCTTCAATGTAAAAGGAAAAAACGTGATATTAATTATTGTAGAATCGTTGGAATCATTTCCGATTGGAAAGAAACTGGCTGGTCAGGAAATAACTCCTTATCTAAACCGCTTTATTAACGATAAAAACAGTTTTTATGCATCGAAGGTAGTTCCACAGGTCAATATCGGTCATAGCAGCGACACGCAATTGATTTTCAACACCGGTTTGCTTCCACCTCATGCAGGTGCAGCATGCTTTCTGCATCAGCACAACACATATTTCACGTTGGCTAAAGCACTTCGAAGTGAAGGTTATAACAGCCATACGTTGTTGGGTGGCAACGGTTCGTTTTGGAATCAGGGAGTAATGAATAAAACACTTGGATATGATGAGCTGATTTCCATCGAACAATACCGCGACGATGAAAGTTATGATTTCGGACTGACCGACAGCACATTTCTATCACAATCAGTAGAGAAATTAATCGGGTTCAAATCGCCTTTTCTGGCACAATTAATTACGTTGAGTTCCCACGATCCTTATATTTTGCTAAATAACCGGATTTATTTAAAAACTCCGAAAGACTGTCCATCCGAATTAGGCCGGTACTTAAATGCGATTCATTATGTGGATAAATGCCTGGGAATATTTGTCGACAGCCTCCGTAAAAACGGATTAATGGATAAATCAATTGTTTTAATTGCTGGCGATCATGATGCCACCAAACAACAACCCGAACAATGGAAAAACTACGTTAAAAAACATTGGGATACTGAAATTGGTTTTACGCCGGTACTGATTTTAAACAGTCCTGTTCGAAAAATAGTCAGTCAGATAACCGGACAAATAGACGTATATCCTACTTTGATGGATATGCTGGGTTTAAAAACCTACAAATGGCACGGTTTGGGTCAAAGTATGCTGGACAAGAATAAAAATCCATTTGCTGTGAATGCACGTTTTGATGAATTTGGAGTTATTCAAAAAGTTTCATCACAAGCAATATCTCAATCCCGAAGCGCCTGGGAAATCTCCGATCTGATAATTACAAAGGATTATTTCAAAAATGAATAATTACACTAAACCCGTTGTTTAACTACCTGCAATTTCATTATCTCCTGGTTTTGTGCAATGAATTTATTAGCAGCATTGTAGCCGTATTGATAAATCTCCTGATACGCATCAAAACTAAACTCATGAAATTTTTCTATCGCTTTGGGCTCAATTATAAACCGGCATAATTCGCGTCCTTCCTTTGAATTCTGATGCTGAATGGCATGAACGGCAAAAGCCAGTGTTTCAATCGGTTTTTTTAATTGAGCCGGCACCAGATGCGGAATTACATCTACACCAATAATATTCTGGCAAAATTCTTCAATTCCCTGAGCCGGCATATTATTCAATAATCCACCATCCAAATAATAAGTTTCATCACTCTCAATGGTTTCAAAAACCCCCGGAATACTGGCCGATCCTGCTACCCATTTATCCAAATCGTTTCCAGAACCAATAATTTCCCATTCGGCTTTATTCAAATTCACCACGCAGATATACATTTTTTTCTTTAACCCTTCGAAACTGTTATGTGGTATCAGTTCCCGAAGCAATGCCCGAAGCATTTCGTGAGTTGACAAACCTGATTTCAAAAAAGTTGGATGAAAAGTCATTAATTTGGTAATTTTATACAACTTATCTTCTTTAACCATTTGCAGCATAGATGCAGGCGAATACCCGGCAGCATAAAGCGTTCCTATAATAGCTCCCATACTGGAACCTACAATATGAGTGGGAAAAATTCCATGATCTTCGAGCGACTGAATTACTCCAATGTGTGCGAAACCCAAGGCACTACCACCACTCAAACAGAGTCCGATTGCATCGTTACCAGCTGAAAAATTGAATAAATCTTTAATCAGGTTCATTGATTTGCGTATTTAATGTTTGAATTAAAATAAAAAGCCTGTCTTTATTTGTTAATGGAATGAAAACTTTTCAACTATAACTCATTTAATAAGGATAAATTGACTTATTTTTGTGAGAAATATAATTTCAGGAATAAATTCACTTCAATCAATGTCAGAAGTTCTTCCTGTATTAAACCTATTTAAGATGAAACGCTTTAAACTGATTTTTGTTTTAACATTATGCATTAATTTTTCATTTGCCAATTTTCTCTACGATATTACCGATGGCAAATTTAAAATAAAAAATGTAGAAATGCCCAAGTCAATGGCAGATGGTGAAAATTACACCTTATTGGTCAATGGAAAAGCGGTTGTAAAATACAATTATAAAACCGGTGCAACTGTAGACACATTATTCAGTATTAGTCAGTTGAAAGACACGCAGATTAAATCAATTTTCGGATATGAATTTAGTCCCAACGAAGCCAGATTGCTTGTTTACACCAATGTAAAATACCGTTATCGTCGTACATTTACAGCCGATTATTATTTGTATGATATCAAACGCAAAGAAATTTCAACGCTGTCCGATAATGGATCGCAGGAAGTTCCGCTTTTTTCGCCTGACAGCCGGTATATTGCCTTTGCACGCGAAAATAATATTTTTATGAAAAAACTGGACTTCAATACCGAAATCCCAATTACGAAAGACGGTTTGAAAGATAACATCATAAACGGAACTCCGGATTGGGTTTACGAAGAGGAGTTTAAAGCTACCCGCTATTTTGAATGGAGTCCTGATAGTAAATTGCTGGCTTTTGTAAAATTCAACGAATCGCAAGTTCCTCAATTTTCATTTCAATTGTACAAAGACAAATCAAAGGAAAATAATGAATTACCATTGTATCCATCGTTTGTAGAATTTAAATATCCAAAAGCCGGAGAAAACAATTCCAAAGTAAGTGTTTGCGTTTATGATGACTTCTACAAATCTATTAAAACTGTTCAAATTCCTAATTCCGACGAAGATTTTTATATTCCGCGAATAAAATTTACAAACTCAGTGGATCAACTGGTTATCTTCAAGCTGAACCGCAATCAAAATCAGCTGGATATGCTGCTGACGAATCCTAAATCGACACTTTCAAAACTGATTTTGCGTCAACAAGACAAATATTATGTTGATTTTGAGAATATTGATTTCACTCATTTCACAACAGATAACGAGTACTTTTTAAATGTAAATGAACAAGATGGTTTCAGACATGCTTATCTGTACCGAATGAATGGAACGCTTGTAAAACAGCTTACCACAGGAAAATGGGATTTGACAAATGTATATGGTTTTGACGAAAAGAAACAAATCTTGTACTACCAGTCAGCAGAAGTGTCACCTACGCAACGCGATATTTATACAGTTGATTTAAAAGGAAAAAAGATCCGTTTAACCGATGGAAAAGGAACTCATAATGCCGATTTTAATGCAACACTCACTTGTTTTGTTGACAATGCTTCGCAGGCAGAAACGCCTAATATACTGACTTTACGTACAAATACGGGTTCTGCACTACGGATAATTGAAAATAATGCTCAGGTAGCTAAAAAGTTTAATGATCTTAATCTTCCCCACAAGCAATTCTTCAGTTTCACTACTTCGGAAAATGTAAAATTAAATGGCTGGATGTTGAAACCTTCGAATTCCGATCCAAACAAGAAATATCCTGTACTTATGGTTCAGTACAGCGGACCGGATTCGCAACAAGCTTTGGATAACTGGCGCATCGATTGGGAATATTTTCTCGTAACAGAAGGTTATGTAGTTGCTTGCATTGATGGACGCGGAACCGGTGCCAGAGGTTCGGAATTCCGTAAATGTACGTATGAACAACTTGGAATGCTGGAAACTAAAGACCAGGTTGAAGGTGCAAAATACCTTGGACAACAATCGTTTATTGACAAAGACAGAATCGGAATCTGGGGCTGGAGCTACGGCGGTTATATGACTTTAATGGCCATGAGCACCGGCGAAAAAGTATTCAAAACTGGAATTGCTGTTGCTCCTGTAACCGATTGGAGATTGTACAATTCTGCTTATACTGAACGTTTTATGCGTCGTCCACAAGAAAATTTTAGAGGTTATGATCAGAGTTCGGCTTTATTGCGGGCTGATAAACTTCAGGGAAATTTACTGATCGTTCATGGAACAGCCGATGATAATGTTCACACACAAAATACCATGTTGTATATCGATAAACTGGTTGCCGCCGATAAACAATTTGAAATGCAACTTTATACCGATAAAAATCACAGCATTTTGGGACAACAAACACGACGTCATTTATACACACGAATGAGCGGGTTTTTATTAAAAAACTTATAATTCTCAAACAATAACAGCATAAATAATAAAACAGGAGCTAAATATGTTGTAAAACACATTTTGCTGCTGCCTTTTCTAGGTGGTGAACAATGAAATGTATTAACTTTGTACATCAATTTTGCGATAAATAATCAGACTAAATAATCAATTAATTTAAAACATTTTTTATGACAACAAAAAACAAAAACGGAAATGCAATTGCAATTGTTACAATGATTTTTCTTTTTGCAATGATTTCATTTGTAACTAATCTCGCAGCTCCTATTGGAGTGATATGGAAAAATCAACCAACATTTGAAGGATCTAATTTTTTAGGTATGTTGGGAAATATGATGAACTTTCTAGCTTATCTATTTATGGGAATACCAGCAGGAAAATTGTTATCGAAAATTGGGTACAAAAAGACTGCTCTATTAGCTATTGCTATTGGGTTTTTAGGTATTTTCGTACAATATCTTTCAGGAATAATTGGTGTTAATGCACAATTATTTTCACTCCCAGCAAACTTTTTTGTATATTTATTAGGTGCATTTATTGCAGGTTTTTCAGTTTGTATGTTAAATACGGTAGTGAATCCAATGTTGAATTTGCTTGGTGGCGGAGGCAATAAAGGTAATATGTTATTACAAATTGGCGGTTCATTTAACTCTTTGGCTGGCACTTTAACTCCAATGTTTGTAGGAGCTTTAATTGGTAATATCACTAAAGAAAGAATAGTTTCTGGTGAAGTTACTATTACTAATATTAATCCTGTTCTTTTTATTGCGCTTGGAGTTTTTGCAGCCGCATTCCTTATTTTATCATTTGTTCCAATATCTGACCCTGAAAGTTCTAAAAAGAATGGAAGTTCTAAAGAATATGAACATTCCCCTTGGAAATTTCGTCATTTCATTTTAGGTGCTATTGCAATTTTTATATACGTAGGTATAGAAATTGGAATACCAGGCACATTAAACTTCTATTTAGCAGATATAACTGACAAAGGAGCAGGCTTAAACCCTGATTTTGCTGCTAGTATAGCTGGTTTTGTGGCTGGAACATATTGGTTCTTAATGTTAATAGGGCGTTTTATTGGTGGTATTCTAGGTGGTAAAATTTCCAGCAAAACAATGTTAACTACTGTTTCACTTGCAGGTATAATATTAGTTACTTCTGCCATTCTTTTGCCACGTGAAATTACAACATCAATGCCTGTTTTTACCGGATCATCGTTCAACCTGGTTCAAGTACCTATAACTGGTCTTCTTCTTGTATTATGTGGACTTTGTACATCCATTATGTGGGGAGGTATTTTTAATCTTGCCGTTGAAGGATTAGGTAAATATACTGCTGCTGCTTCGGGTATTTTTATGATGATGGTAGTTGGAGGTGGTATTTTACCATTGGTTCAAAACTGGATAGCCGA
>JBBQMQ010000123.1:0-10070 GCA_038329115.1 Bacteroidales bacterium | reverse complement strand
GTCTCATAACTCAGACAATTTTCATTACTATTTTGGTAATGACTTTTGGAAATATGCTTTCAAAAAGTCATAAAAAGGCTTTATCAACATCGCTGACAATACATCATGAATAATCGGATTCTTTTATAATTCGACATAAAGTTACAAATTTTTTAGCTATATCTGGACAAACCTGTCATTAACTTTACTAACGACTATTTCAAAACCTTTAAGGAAGCCAAACAAAAATATTGTCAGAAATTGGTAAAGACCATCAGTCCAGGAGATTTTATTTAATTCATGACGATCAACTAAGCTGCTGCCCGAAATGATCCGGGCAAAAATACCGGATGCCACAATCAGATTCTTTTTACATATACTTTAAGGATAATTGAGTATATTTACAAATATCATAATGCACGATACCGATATGCCCCGGCAAACATTAAGGCTTAAGATGCAGTAATCTTGATACAGGAATTAAAAGATTTCACATTATGATTAATATTAATCATATAATATATAGCACGATGCAGATAAAAAGTAAAATATTCTACGAACCAAGAAAGTATAACACAATTGAGTTGTGGAAAGATGTAACTGAAGAACAATGGAATGACTCAACCTGGCAAATAAAAAATTCTATTCGTAATATCGAACAGCTAAAACAGGTTATTAAATTAAATAAATTTCAGGAAAATGAGATTGAAAGGACTTTAGTCGCCTTGCGGAGCGAAGGTAAAGAACCATTGCGGATTACACCATATTATGCTACAATAATGCAGGCCGATCCATTCCATCCAACGATGTTACCTGGCGAAAAGTCTGAAAATCGCCTGGATCCAATTTTCTGGCAAAGTGTACCTACACCAGCGAACCTTTTATTCCCTGATACAGGGTTAGAAGGTTCAATGGGAGAAGGAACGAGGAGTTATGGCGCTGCTTACCAGCGGTATCCTAACAGAGTTGCCCTTTTCGTAGCCGAAAATACAAGTTGTGCATCTTATTGTGTTCATTGCCAGAGGGCAAAATCATTAGACGGTTCAGTTGATGTAAACAGAAATGAGATAAACAAAGGATTGTTTTATATAAGATTTAATAAAAACATCAACGAGGTACTTATAACTGGCGGGGATGCTCTTATGATTAGCAGAAGCCGTCTTAAATATATTTTGGAAGAATTAAGCAGTATTCCTCACCTTCGGGTTTTAAGAATTGCTACTCGTGTTCCGGTTGTAATGCCAATGGGAATTACCGATGAGTTGCTTGAATTAATCAATGAATCTGCAAATAAACGGAATAACGGTGATGAAAAATATGTGTATTTTATGACTCATATCAATCATCACCATGAAATTACAGAAGATTTGGCACTTGCAGTAAAAAAAATTCGCAATCACGGCTTTACTATAAGAAATCAGACTGTATTATTAAATCATGTGAACGACTATTATAAAACATTGGCAGAAACTTTCAGGAGAATGTTTTGGATTGGAATACATCCTTACTATCTTTTACAGTGCCATAAAGAAAAGGGAATTGTTCATTTTATAGCGCCAATCCAAATAGGCAAAATTTATATGAAACATCTTCAAGGTTGGATTTCAGGAATAACTGTTCCAAGATACGCTGTAAATGTTGAAGGTGGCGGCGGTAAAGTACTTTTAATGCCATCAGGACATGATACTTTAAATGATGAATCAAGTATTGATGATAAAATATCTGAAAGCTATGCAAAGATTAGCACATGGGATGGTAAAGAATTATATCGGTACGAAGCCCTTGGCAGATCTTCCCGTGAGGAATTTGATGATGCAGTAAATATAATGGATAAGTTTATTGGTCGAACAGGGGTATTCCTGCCAAAAGTCATTATTATTGATGGAGAAGGGCAACATGTAGAAACAACGAATAGAACCAAACTTCCCGAAATTAACCAATTAAAAAAATCTCAACTTTTAGAATACAACCTGAATGCAAATAATATGCCTTTGACAAACCCTGCAGACATAGAAAATGAGCTGGAAGAACAGTTCAATAAATCAAAATATTCTAATACTAAATCACAACACCATAGCAATATATAGAAGCGGGTTTCGGGCGGAACGGTTATCTGAAAAATGAATAAAAGCATCAAAATCGGATGTGAAACCAAACTGTTTACCTATTTCATGATTGTTTTTCGAACTTATTCTTTAAGTATTGATTGACCAAAGCTGCATGTGTCTGATCGGATGTGTGATAACTAATTCTATAAGTTATGTGACTTTTTCCTTCCTTTACAATATTAATTTTTGGTGTGTGATTAACCGATACCTGGGGCAGGAGAAATAATTCAGTGATCAACTTTTTCTTAGTTTCCTCAATCTTTATGGAAGACGAGATTTGAAGTAGAAGTTCATGACTTCTTATGCTTGCCTCAGGTGTTTGAATGCTATAGATTTTGTTGGTTAGTCGACTGAATGGGACTCTCGATATTTGCCCTTGTTTTGATTCAATTTCAATTGACCGTGAACCAATCTTCTTGATAGTTCCCTCGAAATTTCGTGTTTTTATTAACTGGCTGATTGTAAAAGGTTTTTCGGCTTTTAAAACAATTCCAGCCATAAAATCTCTTAGAAAATACCAGCTTATCAAAAGAATTGGAATGAAGATTATTGCCATTGAAATCAACCTATATTCATTCCAATTTCCTAAAAGCTTTCTGGTAACCCACAATGCATAAGCAATCCAAACAATCAACTCGAATAATGGAAATACTTGCAGTGTCAATCCGAACATTTTTTTACCTGATGCAAGAGAATGCAATGCCTTGTTTAGGGAACGAATAAGGAAAAATAAACCAATTCCAACAGCTATGTAAATTATTGTCATCATTTATAATAATTTTTTGTGCTTAAGTTCTTCAACGAGGAAGGGTTCCAAATGAAAATTAAGAGCATATACACCGGTGAATTTCTCTTCAACAAGACCCGCTCTGAGCATTTCGCCGATTAGTTTTCCAACTTTTCCTTCCTCCTCACGAAGTACCCTTGACAATTTACTGGTGGTTAATCGTCTGTGTAAGACAAATTGTAGAATCAACAGGCAGTTATCATTGCTTAACTCTTTAAGCCGACTTGTATCCGGAACAACAGGAAACCTAATGTTAAAGATTTTGCCGTTTATGTCAAGTATATTGCTTATCCATGATCTTATGGTATAACCGGGATTTCCGCCGCTCAGGTTAAAATATTTGTTAAAGAGTTTTGCATAGTCATATGCATTAAAATCTTTTTCCGCTTTTCCATTTAGCATGAAATGAAGCCCGCCTGCCCGGTGTCTTTGCAGAATCATTTCTTTCAGTTCAAGGGCATCGAAAGGATTGCAAACAACATGGGCAAGGAAATACTTGTCAAGACTATAAAGTCGATTTAAAAAATCATAAGACTGCGAACGGCAATTAATAATGAAAAAGTGCTTTTTCCCATATTCTTCTATAAATGATAAAATCTCATCCATTGCCCTGGCTCCTTCCGGAGTTCTTTCCCACCATAATTCGAAGTCGTTGAAGATAAAAACCTGGTTTTTGGGTAATGTATCGAAGAGTGTATTAATCACCAGGTTGCTTTTTGTGGCGTCTATTATTGCCTCGAAAAGTTCCGTTTTTAATACAGATCCCGCCAGGGGGGCTTTGATAATATAGCATTGCGATTCAGAAAAATGTTCCTTCGCAATAAATTTAGAGAGACTTGATTTTCCGGAATTACGTTCGCCTGTAATTAGCAACGCGCCGCCAAATCCCTTCTGATAACGCTTTACAGCTCTGTCAGCCTGAGCAACAGGACTTTTCATGCCAACCCATAATTCTTTGTCAATGGTTGAATTGCCTGCAAATAAGTTGGAGTAGTACGAAGGTATTTGTTTTAGGACTTCGTCATTTGGTGATAATGTTTCCAATAATTCATGGATGGCCTGATTGCTGATTTTATGCTCCTTCTCAAAAGATGATAATCGTTTTGCAAGGAGCATCCCCTCACTCCGCCTGTAAATTAAACTAACCCATTGATTCCGCAGGAACAACCAGGAATTAATAAAGCTACCAGATAACGTCGAAAAAATTTTGTTTGCCGAACGGTGCTTATTATCTCTTACGTTGATTGAACCAGCTAACAATTGATTATTAACAAGTTCAAATGATTCTGCAAGCAAAGTATTCATTCGCTCAACAGTTTGTTGGTAAATTTCAAAGGAAGTCGTCTGCTCATGCTCAATCCTGACGATCAGTTCATCTATGAGAGATTTACGCAGAATTATATTTTCATGATTTTTGCCGTTTACTTCGGAGTGAAAAATATTTTCAAGATTGAAAACTGTAAAATGAATGATATCCAGAATGTTATTCAGCACAACATTGAACTTTTTTCCTGTCTTATCCATTTCGATGCGCAAATTATTAATCAATTCTTTGCCAACATAGAAATCCGCATGTTTCTGAAATTCAAAAATATCAAAGTCATGGTCCGTGAAGCTCCCTTTTTCAATATCCCGGATAAACTCCGGCTTGCTGATTTCAACCTCTATGGGCAGCTCCTGAATCATATTCTGGATATCACGGAAGACCATCCGGAAATCAAGTTGCAAATCAAATACATATGAAACGTCAAGGTTTTTAATAAAATCTATATTTCGAATAGATTCAGTCTCATTGCCTATTGATTCTGCAACTTTTCTAATCTTATCCAAAGGAGCAAGAATTCTGTCTGTGATTCTGATTTCCAGCTCATCGGATTGTTTTGCCAGTTTAGTACTTATCCGTACTTTAAGAGCATTAAGAATAAAACCAGCATGGATCATATTAAGATAATACGTCAGGTTCCTGGGAAGAATCGCATGTGCCTGACCATCATCTGCTTTTAAAGTATGTTTCTTTTTAAAAATCTTTTTATAGGTTTTAAGATTTGTATCTGTTTCAGGATTACTTAAGTTTGAGCTAATTTTTTCAAAGTTCAGAAACAAATCATTAAACGAATGAAGTATCGTATTGGTAATACTTTGATCGATTTGCTTCTGCGTTTTTTGGACGAACGATGCCAATTTTGCTCTTTCCTCATCAAGATTAAAATTAAGTGATGCTTTCCCTGGTGAAAACTCTTTTGCATTTAATATGATTTCATTCATTTGCGCAAGATTCTGACGAATAGACTTGAAATAATCGAATGACGCAATACCAATGCGTTGAAGTAATTCATCATTGAATACTACTCTTCTTTGATAAAGATAGAATGCCGAGGGTTTCCAAAAAGGTATTTTGCGGGTGACCTGTTTGTGAAAGAGCCTGGCTATTGAACGTTTTTTAAATTTAAGGAGTCGAGTAAAGAATCTGTCATTTTTTTTAGCCTTAAACTCATGCCAATCGTACTTTACAATAACCATTTCAGGAATCTGCTCAAGCCTTCTTATTGATTCCATCAAATAGAAATGAGTGGCTGTATTAATTTGATTGTTTAACAAAGGCAGCAACTCATTCATACAGGAATTAATAAGGCCATCGGTCTGTAATAGATAGTCGCTATGCAATTTACTGAAGGCGGTTGTATTTATAATATCTTTTTTTTTCTTTCAGCATTTGTTCTAACGAGCGGAATATCGATTCATTGAGTTCGCTTATACGCGTCAGTGTTTTTTTGAAATTCATTTGCATTTCGCCTAACGGCTGCTGCACAAATATTTGGTGCATTTCTTCATAGTCCCCGGCAATACGGGATAATTCACTGGCAAGAATTTCTATATCCGGTAAGGTGAGCCTGTCATTAATTGATAATGTAGTTTTCTGATCATCAAAATCAACATTTGCCTGAAATTTCTGATTTACCGGCAACCCAACTCTTTCGAATGTACTACCAGCGCGAATGACCAGCGAGGTACCTGACATGGATAACAATTGACTCAAATTCATATAATTGCTCATCGGAGATATTTCCCCGCTAACCGCAAAGTCTAAAATACTAAGGTCGGTATTCTGACTATAGAACCTGATTATTTCATCAGTTGGCTTTTTTTCAATATTGTTATTGATAATTTTAATACTACCGTACATGCGATGGTTGTCGAGCACCTGCCGGATGATTTGATGGAGATGGTCGCCAATGCTGCTTTCATTATTGATTAAGAGAATCCTGATTCTTATACGTCTCCAGCCTGGGTCTGAGGTCATGAATTTAATAAGGGTGATGCCAAAATCGAGGTTTCCACTTGTGCCGTTCCACCACAAATCAATATTTGTTTTATTCCCAAATCCTGCTTCAGAAATGTAATGAAGGAAAACCAGGTTAAAATCGAGGGCTTCAAGATTATTTACCATCCCGATAAATTTTTCGGGATCATTGCTATTCTTGCTCCAACCCATTAAAATAGTATTGGGTTCGAATCCTGTAAAGCCATAAACACGACTGATGGTATCCATCCCTTCATAAATGTCTTTGCATAAAAGGCGACGTGTAAACACAGTATTCCCATGGCTGTCGGTTGTTGTAATTGCCTCAACCGATTTAATGAAAAGATCTTTTTCGCTTCTCCGCTGAAAAAGTTCGACGTTGGTGAAAATTCCGAGTTTACCAACCAAGGATTGCCCCATACTAATCAGATGTGGCCTTGCCGATACGCCTCCACTGAATAAAATAATATTGGGTCTCCAGTTTCGTTTATCGTTACCTTGTTTGGCCGACAACTTTGACAATCCATGTTTTACAACCGATAACCAAAAACCACCCCAGGTATCGCCAGTCTGCAGCGATAGCTCTTTCCTTTTTAAAAATAAGAACAGTGTAATCAGAATGACTGAAGCGGCGATCATTGCCACAAGGTCAAGTTCAATCATTACAATAAAACATGCTGCTGCACCTAATAAACTAATCCATCCTGGAATCCTGAAGCTTGGTCGGAAATCGGAACCAGCCAGTGTTTCGATGGCACAGGTAAGATTAAGAAAACCATATGTGATGATAAAAAAGATGGTGACTACACGTGCAATAACATTCAGGTCGCCAATCATAATACCAACAAATGCGATAACAAATGTAAGCATCAAGGCATTTCTTGGTTCATTCCCGGCTCCATAACCTTTTGCAAATATTTTTGGAGTAATCCTGTCAATTGCCGTAGCTTGAAGTATTCGTGGTGCTGCCAGAATACTTCCAAGTGCCGATGAAAGCGTGGCACCCCATATACCGGCGACGACAATCGGAGAATAAAGAGATATCTTAAAAAGAATTGTTGGATCCATCAACATTTCCCGATTCACGGTAAGGGAGAAGAATAATGTTAGCGCTATATAAACGATTAATCCAATCAGAATAGCCGCAATCGTCCCTTTTGGAATTGATTTTTTCGGATCTTTCAGATCACCCGACATAGATACTCCAGCCTCAAAACCGGTTACAGCCGGAAAGAAAATAGCAAACAGTGCAATCCAGGGTAGGGATCCGGTTACCGTCTCCACCATCGGAACCACAGGTGCAAACTCATGCTTACCTGAAAAGACGGAAACAAGCGAGAGCAACATGACAGCCAGAATAATGAATTGGGTCTTTAGGGCTAGGCTGGTACTAATGAAGGTGAGGATTGTAACCGATAATAGGGTTAATGCTCCTGCAATCCGAATGTTGTTAAGGGTTGCTTCGATGCCCGCAGAAGTGAGCAAAGACTCGGCAAATCCAATGAGATAAAGGCTTACACTGAATGATAAACCAACAAACAAGGCAATACCAAGCGTGCCACCTATAGGAAGACCAAGACTGCGGGAAATGATAAAATAGGTTCCTCCGGTTTCTACTTTTTTATCTGTCGCGATAGATGAAACACTTAGTCCGGTGCTAACTGAGATAATATGAGCAACAAAGATAATTCCTAAGGTTGCCAGCAGACCGGCCTGCCCCACAATCCAGGGTAACCTCAGGTACATGATTACACCAAGAATTGTGAGGATGGAGGGTGTAAAAACCCCTTTGAATATTCCGAACTTATTTCCTTTGATATTCATATTGTCTAGTCTATATGCAATGTTAGCAAAAAAAACATTGTAATCCGGTTTTTTCGAGACAACAAGATGGAGAAATAAGTAAATGAAAAAGGCAATGTATCGCTGGCTAACGCAGCTTCAACATACTGACCAACTAAAAATTGCAAATTAAGATATACTTTAAAGTTTAGTTCGTGAAATCTCAATACCTGAAGGATACGATATATTACCTTCGTTCTCCGCAGTTATAAATATTTCTCTTGGATGAAATGGCGTTACTGCTTGCAATGTCGATTTTTTAGGATTATTACTGTTCAGTTGTCCAATATTTTTAATGCCATTATTCTCTGTTACAACCCAAACTACATAGGTTTTCATTGGCGTTTGAAGTCGTTCAACACTTGCCAGATAATTTGCAGTAACAGAAATTGCGTAATTTTTGTTCTTGTCCTTTTTCATTTTAGCCGTTATTTGAGCAGCAGGTGTTACGCTTGATACCGGAAATTTTGCAGTTGTAGCGCATGATACGATTAAAAACATCACAATAAAACTAAAAATTGAATTTTTCATTTTGTTCATTAATTACAAGGTTTATACTAAATTCAGACATTCTGTTTTCCAGGATATCACACCATGGAGATGTACAGACATTTAAAATTTAAAATCAAACTTTATATAACGATTAGTCCGCTAATTGGTTTCCAAATTCAAACGAATATTTGCTGTTCATCATTTTTTTAACGTTATTTAGGGAATTGTAAAATTTCAGCGATTCAATAAATACCAATTTTTCAAGCATGAATAAAAAAAATCCTAGTATAGAATTAGAAAATCAGAATACTAAACTTACCAGACAAAAATGAATGAATACTTTGTAAAATGGACTGAACAAATCATTCCATGGCTATTGACTCATGGGGTTAAAATATTATTAATTGTAGGTGGTGCCATTTTCCTCAATAAAATAATTGATAAATTTATTGAGAAAGCGGTTAGAATCGCTGTTGTTCCCGATGGTTTTTCTTCAAGGGAAGCAGAAAGGAAAAGAGAAGATACATTGATTCATATTTTTTCCGCTACTATAAAAATCGCAATTTTTACAATTGCACTATTAATGGTTCTGCAGGAATTTGGAATGGAGATTGGTCCTATTTTAGCTGCTGCCGGGATTGTTGGATTAGCATTTGGATTTGGCGGTCAATATCTTATTCGCGATATTATTTCCGGGCTTTTCATTATTCTTGAGAATCAATACCGCATTGGTGATGTGGTTAGCTTTGATAATGTTAGTGGGTTGGTGGAAGAGATCAGTTTGAGAAAGACAACCTTAAGAGATTTAGATGGAACCGTTCACCATATTCCCCATGGGGAAATTAAAAAAGTATCAAATCTCACAAAAGATTATTCCCGTGTAAATTTAGATATTGGAATTTCATATAGCTCGGATCTTGAACATGTTATTCGTGTGGTAAATCAAACAGGAACTGGTTTGGCAGAAGACCCTCAATGGAAAGAATCTATCATAAAAGCCCCCCAATTTCTCAGGGTAAATGATTTTGCAGATTCTGCAATTATCATAAAAATATTAGGGGAAACCTTACCGCTTAAACAATGGGAGATTGCAGGAGAGTTTCGCAAAAGAATTAAGATTGCATTTGATAAAGAAGGAATAGAAATTCCATTTCCTCAAATGGTTATGCATCAAATTAAAAAACCTGAAGGTGAGGAGGATATCCGGAAATAAAATTGCAAATAAAAACTAATTTTTCAACGTCTGAATAAATATGCTGAATTACTGGGAAATATAAGAGCCTGGCGTCTGAAACACCTCAACGAGCATGAGGCATTGCTTATTCTAAGTTTTATTGTAGGTCTACTGAGTGGTTTTGCAGCAATTATCCTTAAAAATCTAATACACAATTCTCGGGGGATTTTTAACACGAAATTTGTATCAATGCATGAATCTTTCCCTATTTCTTCCTGGAAATAACAAAACCCACTGAATATCAGTGGGTTTTGCATTATTACGTGCCCAGAACAAGGGCATATTTTATATAATAATTCGCTTAAATTCAGATTCTTATCAAGCCAA
>JBBQMQ010000122.1:0-10123 GCA_038329115.1 Bacteroidales bacterium | reverse complement strand
TTCGCTGCCATTCACCAAACCGATTTGAAATATATCAATGCTTATTCTTCAGTAAGTCACTGCGGATTGGTACTTTTTGCCATTCTAATGATGAATGAAACAGCTGCAACAGGTGCTATCCTGCAAATGCTTTCGCACGGTTTAACAACAGCACTTTTCTTTGCGTTGATTGGAATGATTTACGGACGGACGCATACCCGCCTGATTACCGAAATGGGTGGTTTAATGAAAGTAATTCCATTTTTGGGAGTTTGTTTCGTTATCGCAGGGTTAGGTTCATTGGGATTACCAAGTTTAAGTGGTTTCGTTGCTGAAATGACCATTTTCGTCGGTGCTTTTGAACATACCGATTTGTTCCACCGTGTATTGACCATTCTTGCTTGTAGTTCGATTGTAATTACAGCCGTATATATATTACGCATGATTGGAAAATTCTTGTTGGGTAAAATGCAGGATCCACATCATGAACACCTGACAGATGCTACCTGGTACGAAAGAATCTCTGTGGTAACTTTATTGTTCTTTATGTTCGCACTTGGTTCAGCACCTTTCTGGATTTCAGATATGATTCACCATAGCGTTCTTCCGGTAATAGGACAACTTATAAAATAAGGGCTGCCCCCTAAATCCTCCTGAAGGGGGACTTGAAGACCAATTCTCTAAAAAAAATAAATATAAACGCTATCCAAAAGTCACCCTTCAGGGGGATTTAGGGGGCAAATCAATAAAATATGGATTACAGTAGTTTTTTACAAATGCGCGAAGAGTTTTCCCTGTTAGCAGTGATGGTCTTCCTATTGATTTACGATATATTCGCAGGTGAAAAAGCGTTGAAGTATTTTCAACCTGTGGCATTGGTTTTATTGGCAGCTCACACTGTACTCAATTGCATTCCACGCGATGCATTTGAAGTGGCAGGAGGAATGTACCACTATGTACCTATGCAAACCATCGTAAAAAGTATCTTGAACGTTGGAACTCTTATCGTATTATTGCAGGCGCACAAATTTCTGAACGATGATGCCAACCGTATTAAACGTGGTGAATTTTATTTCCTGACGCTTTCTACCTTGTTGGGAATGTATTTTATGATTTCGTCAGGAAACTTCCTGATGTTCTTTATCGGACTCGAAACCGCTTCCATCCCAATGGCTACGCTGGTTGCTTTTGATAAATACAACCGCAAATCAGCCGAAGCCGGTGCAAAATACATTCTTTCAGCTGTATTCGCTTCAAGTATTTCGGTTTTTGGTATATCGTTGATTTATGGATCAACGGGAACGCTTTATTTTACTGATTTGGCAACATTGATTACCGGAACACCGCTTCAAATCATGGCATTCGTATTTTTTTCGGTAGGTTTATTCTTCAAAATATCATTGGTTCCGTTCCACCTGTGGACTCCGGACGTGTATGAAGGTGCTCAAACCAATATCACCTCTTACTTATCGGTTATTTCAAAAGGATCTGCCGTATTTGTTTTATTCACCTTGTTGATTAAAGTATTCGGTAACCTGGTGAATCAATGGCAACCGATTTTGTGGGGACTAGCCGTGGTAAGTATCACTGTAGCCAATTTATTTGCCATCCGTCAGAAAAATCTGAAACGATTTCTGGCTTTCTCCTCCATTTCGCAAGCCGGATATATTCTGTTGGCAATTATCAGCGGAAGTTTGATGGGAATGAATTCACTTGTTTATTATGTGCTGGTGTATATGTTCTCCAACCTGGCAGCTTTCGGTGTTCTTTCGGTAATCGAAGAACGTACCGGCAAAGTACAACTGGACGATTATAACGGATTGTATCAAACCAATCCACGTCTGAGTTTCGTGATGATGCTGGCGTTGTTCTCGCTGGCAGGTATTCCTCCATTTGCCGGATTCTTCAGCAAGTTCTTCGTATTCTCGGCAGCTGCGGCTCAAGGATATTATGTACTCGTATTTATCGCTTTGTTGAATACCATCATTTCGTTGTATTACTACCTGTTGGTAATCAAAGCCATGTTCCTGAACAAAAGTGAAAATCCAATCGAAACCATCAAAAGCGATTTTCCTGTAAAACTCAGTCTGATAATTTGTACACTGGGTATTTTACTGGTTGGATTGGTAAGCACCATTTATACTCAAATCGGAATGTTTAGTTTTGGAATGTAAACTGCCCTGCCCCCTAACCCCCTAAAGGGGGAATATTTAAGAAAAACCCGCTGTAAGCTTTGGCTTGCAGCGGGTTTCGTTATATTTCAAGTTCCAAAAGACTTTTAAGTTCATTTTTTTGAATAAAGTTTTTTATTGCAATATCAAACATATCTATTAACCAATAGAAACTTTTATTTATCTTTGACCAAAATTTATGTATTAATAAATAAAATTGAAATATTTATGTGGAGACCAGAAACCACTCTAAACGGGGCAAATCCGAAAAGCCATACTAGTAGGAACATTAGTGATGCAACCATGAAAAAACCATTTTTTAATTTGTTGAGTACAGGTTTGACACTTTATTTTATTTTATTATTAACATCCTGTACTGATGTAAAACAATCCAACAAGTATTCTTTTTGGCAAGGTGCTCTGCCTAATAAATATTATGTGTTGGATTTATGTAGTAACAGAACCAGTATTGTTACTGGAAAACCATTTATGGTTCTGGAATATGAACCTTTAACCGGAGTTCCTAAATCATGTGAATTTGGACTCAGTGATGTTGTACTTAGTTCGTTAGCCAGAGAAAGCTATTGTCTTGGTAGTCCGCCAAAACCACTCATGTATTCAAGCACACTTGTATATGCTGACAGATTGAAGTTAGAAGGTACAGCCGATCTGATGTGTAACTTCGCTCAGGTATCCTCGGTTGAGGAATTATCAGCCGGAGGGTTTGCATTTACAGTTAATTCTGGTGGTAAAAAATTACACTTTGTTTTTACATTCGATAGTATGGAAGGAGAGATTGTTAATCAGGGCTTAACTGATTGGGGAACTCAGGTATCTGATGTAAAAGCATTTAAGTTGTTACGTAAATTTAACAGCAATACTGTGCAAAATTAAATACCATTTTATTTATATAAAGTTTGTCACTCCTATAAATTTATTTACCCGCTGTAAGTTTGGCTTGCAGCGGGTTTTTGGTTGATATTGTTTGATACCCACAAACAACCTTGTATTTTCGTAAACGACAAACAAAAACGCAATCTGGATGATTTGCGTTTTTATTCTGAAAGTGGATGAATAAATCAAAGAATAACTTTATAGCACTTAGCATTGATTTGTACAAGATAGATAGAACCTTTATTTAATTTTACACTGCCAGTTGAATTCACCATTATCCCTGAATATCGAATCCTTCCGGTTATGTCATACACTTTTACTGAACTGATAGCTTCTGCATTTTCTATAAACAATACACCGTTTTGGCTATATAAAATTGGTTCATTAGCAAGATGATCATTTACACCGGTTGCCATTTCCACAATACTGATGAAATCCTTCCACTGAACTGCCACCTGATAAGCAGCCTTAGAACCTTTTGGTACATATAACTTACAGATGGTTTTATCTACATTATAAAAAACAGAAGGCATAGAGCTTATATCTACCGGAGTGACAGCATTCGCATAAATAGAAGTTAAACCGCTGCAATCTGAAAAAGCATAACTGCCTATTGAAGTAACCGAAGCCGGAATAGTAACTGAAGTTAAACCACTACAAGATTCAAAAGCGTCTTCCCCGATCGATGTGACCGAAGCCGGAATGATAACTGAAGTTAAGCCCTTGCAATCTAAAAAAGTACCAACCCCAATCGAAGTAACCGAAGCTGGAATAGTAATTAAAGTTAAACCGCTGCAACTTTCAAAAGCATAATTTCCAATCGAAGTAACCAAAGCAGGAATAGTGTAGCTTCCTGTTTTTGAAATAGGGCATTGAATAAGTACAGTTTTTGCTTTATTAAACAATAAGCCATCAGCACTTGAATAAATTGAATTAGCTTCTTCTACGATAATCAAACCGTTAGAACTTAAAGCCCGATCTCCAATAGAATTAACCGAAGCGGGAATTGTAACTGTAGTTAAACTGCTGCAATCTTTAAAAGCATCACTCCCAATTGATGTAACCGAAGATGGAATCTTAATTGAAGATAAACTTCTACAACCGTAAAAAGCATTAAACCCGATAGAAGTAACCGATGCCGGAATTGTAACTGAAGTTAAACCTGTGCAATCGGAAAAAGTACAATTCCCAATCGAAGTAACCGATGCCGGAATTGTAATTGAAGTTAAACCACTGCAATATGCAAAAACAGAGTAACCGATTGCTGTAACTGATGCCGAAATAGTAACTGAAGTTAAACTGCTACAATTGAAAAAAATAAAGTTCCCGATTGAAGTAACTGATTCCGGAATTGTAATTGATGTTAAACCAGTGCAAGATCTAAAAGAAGAATATCCAATCGAAGTAATCGAAACAGGTAGTTTAACGGTGGAAAGTTTTATTTTTCCAGCATTTTTATTTTCATCAAAAAAAGCATATTGAGGAAACTCATTTGCTGGATATACTGTAGACGTTGTACCAGACGTTCCTTCCGTACCCGTATAAGCTGCCATCGTCACAGTACTTAAATCGATTGAAGCCAATACAGGCATAGCATCGCGCATATATTTTACATCCCGGGCATCGATTGTGCCAGTAATAGTCAGGTTGGTGACAGTAGCCAATTCAGCATGTGTTAAGGTTTTTGCAAAGATACCAGATGTATGAATATTAACCGTTATTGAAACCTGCGCTTTCATCTGTATTGAAAACATTGAAAGCAGAATAACTGCTAACACTAAAGTAATTTTTTTCATAAAATGTATCTTAAAAGTTTTTCCTATTCTTATGGCTTTTCATATTTCAGGCAAAAATGTTTAATGCGTAAAATTAAATAATATTTTTAAATTTACAAGTAATAATGTATTATTTTATTGACAAATAAAAAAATTTACATAAAAACCCTTACTAGATAAGCATTACAGAAATAAAGGGAGTGCTTATTTATCCCGGGCATTTTCGGTTCAACATCATTTTCAAAAGAAAAATTAATATCTTTGAAAAACTTTACAAGGTAAATTCTGTTTTTCTATTTGAAAAAGGATATGACTTACCGCCAACTTGCTTATGAAAACATTTTTATTCAACCTACTCGTTATTGTATTTTTCGGGAACATTTATTATTTGCCGGCCCAAAACAAAGTACTCCTGCCTGATCATTTTTCAATGATTGATAAACAATATCATGCGCATCTGCAACGGACTCATCAGTCCATTATTCAGAATAATTTCGACCTTAAATATCACCGTTTTTTTTGGGTTATCAATCCGGCTCTACGGTATATTTCCGGTTCGGTCACTTCGTACTTCACCGCCACTTCAAGTCCAATGAACAACATTCAGTTCGAATTAAGTGATTCGTTATCTGCCGATTCCGCTTTTTATGCCGGCAATAAAACAGCCCTCAACCATTCAGGCAATCTGCTTTCCATTACACTCAATCCTCCGGTAGTCTCTGGCAAGCTCGATTCTGTGACTATTTTTTATCACGGTGCACCGCCTGCAAACGGTTCTGGTTCTTTTGAAAATTATGTTCATACCAGCGCACCCAGCATGTATACTCTTTCCGAACCTTACGGTGCATCCGACTGGTGGCCATCAAAAAATGATCTGACTGATAAAATTGATTCAATTGACGTGTACGTGGTTATGCCAAAAGGCAATCACAGTGCGAGTAACGGAATTTTAGTGAGTGAAAAACCTTATAATTCTAATTCTACTATTGATTACTGGAAACACCGCTATCCGATTGCTTCATATCTGATATGTGTTGCCGTAACTAATTATGCCCGCTATTCCGATTATTACAAATATGGAACGGATTCCCTTCAAATTTTGAATTATGTTTATCCTGAAGATTCTGCAACATTCAGAAGCAGAACACCTGATGTGATTAATAATATAAGAATATTTGAACAACTTTTCGGTCCATATCCATTTCGGAAAGAAAAATACGGTCAAGTTGAATGTAATATCGGAGGAGGAATGGAACATCAGACTATGACTTTTCTGGGAAGGAATGCTTTCAATCATTTTATTATGACTCATGAATTGGCACATCACTGGTTTGGAAACATGGTGACTTGTGGCAGTTGGGAGGATATCTGGTTAAACGAAGGTTTTGCAACATACAGTTTAGGGATATCTGATCAATATTTACTTGGCGAAAGTACATTTCAGAGCTATATGAAAGACCAGCGAAATACTATTATTTCCCAACAGCAAGGTTCCGTTTTTTGTTCTGATACAACAGATGTATCAAGGATTTTCAGTGGTGCGCTATCTTACAGCAAAGGTTCATATTTACTTCACATGCTACGATGGCTGGTTGGTGACCAGAACTTTTTCCAGGCATTGAAAAATTACATGAACGATCCTGCCATTAAAAACAGTTTTGCCCGAACATTAGATTTAAAACACCATTTTGAAATTCAATCGGGCAAAGACCTCACTAACTTCTTTGCGGAATGGTTTTATGGTTCCGGCATACCGATTTATAATACAGAAGTTGATCAATTGCCCGATTTAAGAACAAGAGTAATTATAAATCAAACCCAGTATAACAGCAATGTGAGTTTCTATAATATGGTTATACCCATCGAATTCAAGGGTGCTGGAAAAGATACCACCGTTATTTTTGACCACACCTATTCAGGTCAGACATTTTATTTTAATACCGGTTTCCGCGTCGACAGTGTTTTTTTCGATCCTCAAAATAAAATATTGTATTATCAAAAAAACATAACACTCAATCAACTTACGTCCAACCGGATTATTCCGGAAGAAACTGTTTTTATCTCCCCCAATCCCGTTAAAGACATCCTTCAGATTCACCACAATTCCGGTGTTATCAATTCTGTACAAATATTCAATCTTGAAGGCAAACAGATAAGCACCACTCCTTTGAAGCAGGATGAAACCCTTTTTGAACTCAATATCCAAACTCTTCAACCCGGCATGTATATCCTTAAAACAGGAACTGCGGATGGAGTGATAACTCAAAAGTTTATCGTGACAAAATAAAAACCCACAATAAGTTTTTACTTAGCAGGTTTCAATCCTTTTTATATTTCTTCAAACCATTCTTTAGTTTGAATTCCCTTTTTTGACTTAAACAACTAATTGATTTTCAAAAAAATAATAATAACTTTGAAAACTTTACACGGTATATTCTGTTATAGTATTTAAACATAAGACTTATTTTGTTACTTATACCAAATTAATGATTATTAAGCCCAAAGTCATCATTGGTATAATGCCCTATTTTACAACCAGTTAAACGATTGAAATAAACAGTACAATCCAGTAACATGGATGTTCCATTAGACGAAGTCGACATTGGACTGAATTATTTCTGCAATCGGTATTACAAACTTACAAAAACATTTTATTGAACTATTAGTGCTGTGTTAAAGCTATTTTGGTATATAACCATTATAGAAAGGATTATGCACACTTTTTGGCTTACCGTCAAAAACTACTTAACACAATACTAGTTATTGTATTATTCTTTAGGATAATTCTCTCGTATGTGCTCAATAATTCCGGAAAAAAATACGACATTATATTTTCAACATTACTTATATTATTGGAATGAGAAAAATATAACCGAAATACAAGTTTATAAAGTTTCACTTACAACATTGTTCTTTTAATTGTAAAACCTGAGAACTATATAACTTTTTCCGCTTATTTTATAAGAAATTATATTTCATCACTCTATATCTTTGTAAACAATAAATAGCTCATGAAATTCAACCTAACTATGAACTCAGATCATAAACTAATGCTAAAAAAATCGGGATTTTCAATACTTTCCACCCAGTATGGATGGAGTTTCGGCTACTCCCCAAAAATTATGCTTAGTGGCTACAGCAAAGGAATTTTCTATATATTAGGTATATTACTTGCTCATTTTAACTCTTTCTAAATTTGTATATTATGAAAATGAAATCTGTTTGTTTACACTCTCTTCCACTATTTTTAAGCAGAATAACTACGAAAGTAATTATCTTGTTACTTGGTTCCCCTGAATCAGAATATGTGGAAAAGCCGTTGAATAAAGCCTCCCCAACGGCCGCATCAAAATAATGAATTCTAAATTCCATTGATGAAAGTTCTTTGCTTTTAATTAAAAGGCAAATAAATGAAAATTTCATCAATACCTATTAGCAGAAAAATAAAACACATGTTAATGGTCATGGGAATACTATATCCATAAATCAAGCTAATTAAAATTTTGAATTAATCATTATTAAACTAATATTCAGAAGTTTAAGCCTAACGAGAATAAAATACCGGAGTTCAAATTATTAGATAAGTCATTCGATCTTTTTTTAATTATAACTATAAACCTTTATCTTTTTTGTTCGCATAAATTAGTAGTTAATTTATTTATTTTCAAGTAATTGTTTTTTTGTATTGGGCAAAATAATCTATTATTATTAATCTATTTAATTTATGTATTTAAAACCTATTCCTATACAGAAATATCTGAAGTTGCTATTTATTTTCAGCATCAGTTTGGATGTAAAGCGTTACAACAAATTGAATTTAATAGCTAAAATGTAGAATAGTTGCACGTAATGTGCAAATACTAAACTTATTAATTTAAGCAATAAAAAAGATAACCCTATGAAAAATGGATTTGTTTGTTTACACTTTCTTTCACTCGGTTTAATTGCTAATACAAGTAGAAATACGAAAAATATTTTCTTAAAATATTGAAATTTCTTTGATTACACAAAAAACCTAATCTAACCTTTAAATTATAATTCTATGTTGAATAATCTTAAATTGTTCAAGAGTCCCTTACAAGAAATTATCCCGTCAAAAGCACTTATCAGTACGCTCAATGCTCATTCTTATAACATTGTGCAGAAAGATAAAGATTTTCAAACTGCTCTCTTGTATAGCGATGTACTTCTACCAGACGGTATTAGTGTTGTATGGGCGATGCGTATGTTGAATGGGGAAAAAATAGCAAAAATAGCCGGTGCTGATTTATTCCTTTATGAAATGGACAGAATGAACGCCATAAATGGCAAGTGTTTTTTTTTAGGAAGCTCTGATGGAACACTAAAAAAAATTCAGCAAAGAGCTGAAAAAGAATATCCAAACGTGAAGGTTTATACCAATTCACCACCTTATAAACCTGAGTTCAGCGATGAAGATAACAAAACGATGATTGATGCAGTTAATGCTGTGCAACCAGATGTTCTGTTTGTAGGAATGACTGCGCCCAAACAAGAAAAATGGGCTTATAGTAATTTTAACCAATTAACCACCGGACATGTTTGTTGTATAGGTGCCGTTTTCGATTTTTATGCCGGTACTATCGACAGAGCACCAAAATGGATGATTAAGATAGGAATGGAATGGTTCTACCGTTTAATTAAGGAACCACGACGTTTGTGGCGTAGGTATTTGATAGGTAATGTGAAGTTTATCGGTTCGGTAATTGTGGAAAAAATAAAGTTAAGCATAACAATTGATGGTCTAAATTATTTTCCAAAAATGCAATCGAGGATAAATCATTCACATACAGCAATAAAACATTAGTTTGCCTACTTAAATAATGAAACTTATTAATTAATTTTACATATTTTAACTAAACTATTATGGAACCAACTAGTACAGAATTGAAATTTTTATTTTTGACTTTTGATTTGATTATTTTAAATCTTGTTATTCTAATCTTATTCCCAATTTGTTCATTGGATTCAAATGTTAAAAACATGTATTTATTACATGCCAATTTGTCTGAGATAATTGCATATTCATTTTTCTCCAGAAAAAATTTATATTTTACCGGTAATTTTATTAACAGAATAAAATATTGGTTTAAACGATTTCAAATCTTCGTAGTCGCAACATTTGTAATGGCTTATGTTTTTTTGCCTGATAATTTTTCACGTCTTTTTATTTTTAAATATATAATTATTTTTGCAGCTTGCAAGCTGATTTTTTATATTTCTACCTATATATATTTGAAGTACAGGCGCTCCAAAGGCATTTATATACACAGAGTCGTTATCATT
>JBBQMQ010000121.1:0-10159 GCA_038329115.1 Bacteroidales bacterium | reverse complement strand
GGTTGGTTTCAAAATACTGCAAAAAATGGACTTATTGTAAATGGACATTTCGTAACCATTTATGGTTTATTTAACGAACATTTTCAGGAATACGGAACACTTTGGAACGGTGAAAAGGGACGTTTGTATTTTATGCAAAACGAAACGCCTTATGACGTGCTCAACCAAAATGATTATATGAGTCATGACGGAACTGTAAAAGGTTACGCAGCTTATAAAGTAGCCGATAATGTAAATTATAACGAAGCTTCAATGCTCGGAATGTACGATGTGTTAATCAACACGCAAGGAGCAAAAATTGGAATTGATAATTCCATGGAAGTCCCGGATTCAAAGGGAATTAAAGTTCACAACGCTTGCGATGTTCGCATTTCTACAGATAATATGGGTGGATTTTTATCGATTATAAACGGACAAGTACCAAGTACCTATTTTGTAAATGGTGCCGGTAAACGTTTTTACATTGTGGATTATACAGGAACTAAAGAACCACTGGCATGGGAGCGTCCAACAACAACAGATGTTAAGTTGGTAGAAGAAAGTCCCGTATATGTATATCCAAATCCGGTAGTAACTCAACTGAGAATAAATACGAAAGAGTCCAATGTGAAAGTCGAGATTTCGGATATGACTGGCAAGAAGCTTTACAGCCAGACTGGTGTTAATCAAATAGATATGGAATCCTATAAAAAAGGAATCTATTTTGTAACAATCAGTAATACAAAAGGTATTCTTAAAACAATTAAAATTATCAAATAAAAGGATTTAATATTTTTTAATTGATTGTTTGATTTTATAGTAACCCCATTTAGAGATTTATTTGAAAGTAAGAATGCTACAAAAAGGTAATGAGGCCAAAAATAGTTAGTGATTAAATTTATAGCGAAGAAGTTGAAGAGGACATGGGCTCTGCAAAGGAGCAATCTACGAGCAATGAACTTCTGATTATACGGAAACGAAGGAGAGATTTAAACAATCTCTCCTTTTTTGTTACTGGTAATCAGTTATGGCTTAAAAACCTATTCATTAGAGTTTTTACCAACCATTTTTTGACCATTATACCAAAGAATTTAAATGCAACTGTAAAGAAATTCCCTGAGGATACATTTTGCACTATTTGAAAATCAATTGCTTACTTATTTCAAATACTTTTCCAAAAACTTATCTTGTTCCCAAAGCAATTGCAGAATGTTTTCGCGGGCCATATAGCTGTGTTGTTCTTTGGGCAAAATAACCATGCGGGCCGGTGCTCCGAGACCTTTCAAAGCTTGAAAATATCGTTCGGTTTGCAGCGTAAAGGTACCGGGATTATTGTCGGCCTCGCCATGTACCAGCAACAAGGGTGTTTTCATTTTGTCAGCATTCTGAAACGGTGACATGGTGTTATACACATCCGGCGCATCCCAGTAATTTCGCTGTTCGTTCTGGAACCCAAATGGCGTCAATGTACGGTTATATGCGCCGCTTCGGGCAATTCCACAGGCAAAAAGGTTGCAATGAGAGAGTAGATTGGCAACCATAAATGCGCCATACGAATGTCCGCCAACCGCCACTTTCGTCCGGTTAATATAACCCAGTGAATCCACCGCATCGATGGCCGCTTTGGCATTGGATACCAGTTGCTCAATAAATGTGTCGTTTGGTTCCGATTTTCCTTCGCCAATAATGGGGAATGCAGCATCGTCGAGCACGGCATAACCCTGAGTTACCCAATACACGAACGAACCGTAATATGGAAACGTGAATTCATTGGAATTGGCAGTACTTTGTCCGGCACTGTTTTTATCTTTATATTCGGCCGGATAAGCCCAGATAAGCAATGGCATCTTTTCTTTTTTCGAACGGTCGTAACCTACCGGAAGATACAATGTTCCCGAAAGTTCCACGCCATCGGCACGTTTGTATTTTATCACTTCTTTGTAAACATCGCTGATACTTGCAAACGGATTGGGAAAATTTGTAACCTGTGTCAGGGCGTTTTTCTTTCTGAAATTGCGGAAATAATAGTTCGGATATTCATTTTTGGATTGAATACGTACCAATGCTTCACCCTTTTTGAAATCCTCGATATCGTAGATTTCTTCCACTTTGTCGGTATACGCCGATTGATACAATCGTTCGGTTTTAAGCGATTTCAGATTCAGTTCATCAATAAACGGAAACTGACCTTTCGGTGTATGACCTTCACCAATAAGGAAAAGACAATTATTTTCAACGGCCAGCACGTATTTTCCATATTTATTTTTCCAGGTTTCGAAGTTTCCCGGATCGGAATATACATCCTGAAAATTACGATCGGTAATCACTTTCGTGTTTTCGTCAGTTTTAGAGGGATTGATCAGATAGGTTTTTTCATTGCGTGAGTCATACCATTCGTCCTGAACTATCGCTACCGATTCATTTCCCCAGAGAACACTAGAAAATCGTTGAATTGTTCTTGTCAGAAGGGTTGGATTTTCGGTAAACGGAGCTTTCCACAGGTAAATGGCATCGCGAAATTCAGCCTTTTTCTGTGGATCACCACCATCAAGTGCTTCTACATAAAACAAAGTGGAAGGTTCATCCGAGCGCCAATTTAACTCTCGTTTCCCTTTTCGAACAGCCATAAATCCTTTTGGCAAAATTTCGGAAAGTGGAATTTCGTTCACTATTTTTACCTCATTTCCTTTCAGATCGTACACCTTGCTCACCTGCGGAAAACGATTAAGCGGAACAACATACGAAAACGGTTTGCGAATCGATGTCACCAACAGATAATTTCCGTCGGGCGAAAACGATTCTGTGGCAAACATGTCTTCGGTTTTAAATAATACGGCATTCCCGTTTAAATCTACACGGTATAATTCCGCACCGGCCAATGTTATAAAATTAGCTTCATCGGTGGCATTCTTCAATAAATCGGGATAGGTACGGTTTTGCGATTTAGAGCCATCGCTTACCGAAACAATCGGACCTTTGGGCAATTCCTTTTTCGGATCAATCAGAGTAAGTCTGTTTTTAGGTAATAACCGCACCAGTAATTGTTTGCTGTCGCGATACCAGTCGAATGGATTTCCCAGATTGGCATTAACTACAGGTTCAGTAAGTCGGGTTGCCTGTGCCTGTGCCATATCGAGCACCCAAAGTTCCACCCCTTTTGCAGCCGTATTGGTAAAAGCAATTTTTGTTTCGTCGGGCGACCAGGTCACATACGTAATCCGTGGATTTGCCGGCAATCCTTTTACCTGTACTGGTTCCATAGCGCTGACTTTACGAACTTTCAAATTGTTGATATAGTTTGTTGCCGAAGCAATATTCGTCACGGGATTGATGCGTAAACCGCCCATGCTCATTTCCTGCTGATTCAGATCGTCGAGTGTTTTATAAACGCTTCGGTAGCTCAACAGCATATATTCTTTTTTCGTGTCGATGGAAACTTGCGGAGCGCGTTCATAATCCGCTAGTTTCATGATACCGGCCGGCGGTATTTGGTAAGTAAGGTTTTCTTGTGCCATGTTTTTGCTGAATGCCATTATTGCAAGGGCTATAATTAATGTTTGTTTTTTCATTCTGGATTATTCTTTTTAATTATACAAATGTAATCCTTTCTTTTAAAATGTAGGAAAAGATTGCAGCTGTCAGATTGATTTGCGGCATATATCTTCCAACACCCGTGTAGTTCTTATTGCTGTAATTCCGGTGCTTGGCGAACTGCCCTCTCCACGCAATTCATCTATAATCAATTGAATTAATGGTTTCTGAATGGGTTGCATATGATTAAATTCAAACTGCTCATTTCCATTTTCAGCAGTCATCAGTTTAATAATCATCGGATTGCCAAACGTATTGAAAGACAATTCACCTTTTGAGCCAACAAGTTGAATTGTATCTTTTTCGGAAACAGGATTGGTACTAAAGCACCATATTCCGGAGCCAACAATGCCGTTCTTGAACCGGAACGAAGCTGAAACAATATCATCTGCCGGATAGTTCCCGGCCTGATTTGTAGAAATACCTTTTGCCTCGGCAATTTCTCCAAATAAGAAATCGAGATAATCAAATTGATGCGAAGCAAGATCGTGAAAATAGCCGCCACCTGCAATTTCAGGAAATACACGCCAGTTTTCATCCGAACTGGCAACGAGCTGAGGTTGCACCGGCTGATTCATCTCAATATTCACAAAACGAATATCGCCCAGCAATCCACTTTCAACAAGTTCCTTCACTTTCAGAAATCCGGGCAAAGTGCGGCGGTAATATGCAACAAAAAGTGGCACGCCCGCTTCACTACAGGTATCAATCATGGTCTGGCATTCGGCAACCGTGTTAGCCATTGGCTTTTCCACGTAAACAGCTTTTCCGGCACGGGCCGCTTTTATGGTTAGTTCGGCATGACTTCCGGGAGGTGTTGCAATATAAACAGCATTAATTTCAGGGTCATTCAAAACATCATCCACATTTGTCGTCCAATTCTCTATTCCGTGACGGGCAGCATAATCCGCTGCCTTTGCTTCATTTCGCCGCATGATTATCTTTATTCCTGAATACGGAATCTGCATCATGGCCGGTGCGCTTTTCACTTCGCACACATCACCTGCCCCGATAATTCCCCACACAATATTTTTCAGATTTTCCATTTCCATTAGCTTTTTGCAAAAGTACTGATTTATTTTTACTTGTGATTTTTATTTGTTGATAGAAAATGTCTTGTTTAATTCCTTGTAGCAACTGAAATCAAAATAAATGTTGTCATACCGATAAAATAGTTATGCAAACGTTTGCAGAATCCAAATTAATCAGTAATTTTACCCCCTCTATTCTCTATATTTATTCATTTTATTACTATTATCATGAAAAAACTTCTTTTTCTTTTAGCATTATCTGGACAGGTATTGTTTGCTCAGCAAATTCATATTCAATCTGTTGAACAACTAAAAAGTTCTAATTCCGAGAAACTTTTTCACCCTACTTTCAGCCCTTCAGGCGACTATCTTTTGACTACTTCCGAAAATTATGCAGGATTAAAAATGTACTCGTTCACAAACAAAACATTTAAAACCCTTACTGCTGATGCCGGCGCTGGTTATGGCGTACAAATTAGTGCTGATGGAAACAACATTGTGTACAAAAAGAATGAGTTTGCAAATAAGTTAAAACAGACTTCATTAATTTCAATCTCGCGAACTACAGGTAAACAGGTTCAATTGGTAGCTGCTACCCGTGAACTAATCACTCCAAAATTTGCCGTAAACAAACCGCAATACGTTGTTGGCAAAAAACTTGTGCGAAATAATATCACAACTGCCGAATCAACTCCGGTTATAAGTATTGAAGACCAGAAAATGGTTATTTACAGCGGAACTACCCGGAAAGTCTTGACGCCCAATGGTGAAAAAGCCAGCTATATCTGGCCTTCCCTTTCGCCGGATAAGAAAAATGTAGCTTATACCGTAGCCGGAAAAGGAACATTTGTGTGCCGGATTGATGGATCCAATGTAAAATCGATTGGAAAATTAAATGCTCCTGTTTGGCTGAACAACAAATGGTTGGTGGGAATGGACGATAAAGATAACGGACAGGATTTACTTTCATCCACGTTGGTAGCCATTACCATCGACGGAAAAATACGCCAGATTCTTTCAACTCCTGCCGGAAAAATGGCATTGTATCCTGCTGCTTCGGCTGACGGTTCACGCATTGCCTTTAATACCGAAAAGGGAGAAGTTTATTTATTGAATATTCAAATTAAATAAACAGAAAGAAGCTTTATGAAAAAAATTACAGGAATTCTTATAGTCCTTCTGTCCGTTATTTCAATTTCGGCAAAGGATTTTACCGGAATAAAAATCTATATAAATCCCGGTCACGGAGGTTATGATGGTGCAAATGACCGCAATCTTCCGACAATTAATTACGCGTTGAATGACACACTTGGTTTTTGGGAATCTTCAAGCAATCTTAAAAAAGGATTGACATTGAGAGATTTACTTCAGGCAAATGGTGCCACGGTTATTATGTCACGTGTTTTAAACCGCGATGTTGATGACCGAAACCTGACTGAAATTGCTGAAGAAGCCAACACAAATAATGTGGATGCTTTTCTGTCAATTCACAGTAATGCCCTTGGAACGAACACGGGTACAAATTATCTTTTGCAATTATATCATGGTGCTACAGGTGCACCCACCGTGGCTGCAAGTTTACCTATGGCACAAGCCGCCTGGCCGCGCCTGATATCGAATCAACTGACCAACTGGACTTTTTATACAACTTCTACAAATTACCAGGGTGACTTCACATTTTACGGAAACACCAGTGGTTTAGGCGTTTTGCGTCCGCTTACCGTTCCCGGATTTCTGAACGAAGGTTCGTTTCACGATTATCAACCCGAAACTCACCGCTTGTTGAATGTGGATTACAAAAAACTGGAGGCAACGAACTTCTATCGTTATTTCTGCGATTATTTCCATGTTGATTTACCTGCAACCGGAGTTATCGGTGGCTTTGTAAAAGGAAAAGATGAAACGTTTGTGAATTCAAAATATGCATATAAAGCCGGAACAAACGATCGTTGGCTACCTTTGAACAGTGCCAAAGTAAAATTAATGAACGCTGCAGGTGACTCACTAACCCAATGTCAGATAGATACTCTTTATAATGGAATTTTCGCGTTTTATAATCTTACACCCGGAAATTACAAATTACACATTGTTGCAAAAGATCACACCACAAAGGATACAACGGTAGCTGTACTTGCAGCAACCACTACGTATGCAAAAATGATGCTGGTAAACCCAAATATTGTAGTGGCCAAAGATACAACACCCAATTACACCGAACCCGTACAGGAAGCAGGTGCAGTAGCATTGAAACATTATAATTTTGGAACTGCAACTCCGATTGTTCCCGAGTGGCTGAACCCAAATCAAATCCGTAAAATGGTGTATCGCAACGAAAAATTGTATATTCTTACCACCGAACCTAAAATTATTATTGCCAATGCGGTAACAACTGCCAAAATACGTGAAATGGATTTGACAGGAGTAGCCGGTGGAGTAAATACATTGAGTGATATTAATTTCACTTCCGATGGTTATTTACTGGCTTGTAATAAAGATTCAGTTGCATTGCCCGAAACAAAGGGACGTTACTTTAAAGTATATACCTGGGATAATGATTCTATTGCTCCTAAATTACTCTTTCAAACACAAAGTCAGGGAAACTGGTCGGTTGGAGTTATTGGCGAAACTTTTGCTGTGAGCGGACCACGTTGGAAATGCTCGCTTTACACGCCAAGTGTGACAACCGGAAGTACAAAGTCCATTCGAATCATTGGACTGCTTTATGAAGAAGGCATTTCTGCAATCGGCTATAAATATATGGCTGATGTAGCCACACCAAGTACTTATTCCGAAGCATTATGGGGCAAAAAACTCAAGTTTACAATCTCACCTAGCGGAAGCGATTGTTTTTATCTGGACAGCGAAAAATTACTTCCAACCGAGTTTCAGTTCAGCTGGGGGATACCCGACCGTTCTCTGCTTGTACCTAAAGGCGTTTTTGCCGAAAAATCAGGTTATACCATTCAACCCGTAGCTTCCGGCAATTTCTTCTTCCGCAATGCGAAACATGTATTTATGGCTTCACCGGTTTGTAATGCCGATTCTACAGCCGTAGGCGTAGTTATGTTCGACATTACAAATGGATTAGATAATGCGTTGAAAATATCTGAAAAACTTCCTGATGCAGGACTTGGTATTCAAAAATCTACTTATATGGCTGCTGCAGCCAAAGTAAGTGGTTACGATATTGATTTGATGATTCTGGCTCAAAATGAGGGAATGGCACGTTATAAAACAGTAATTCCAACGGCAAAAGCCAATATTTATGCATCTGAATTGAAAGCTGTGGCTAAAGTAGATGGGTATGATTTGAAATTCACGTTGAATGAAAACTCCACTGCCACTACGATTCAGATTTACAATGGTACCGATTTAGCAAAAACAATTGAAGCCGGCGCATTAAGTAAAGGACAGCAAACTGTTTCCTTACTTTCATCCGATTTGCAGGAAGGTGAATTTACATGGAAAGTAACCGCCACAGCTGATGCCATTGATCGTCCTATGAAATTTTCGGATAACAATCAAACAGAACTTCAGTTCTTTTCGCCTCGTGGTGTAGCTGTCGACAACAACGTTGAAAGTCAGTTCTTCGGACGGGTTTATGCTACCGAAACAACTCCGAGAACAACCACAGGTCGTATGACAAAAGATGGTGTTTATATTCTGAATTCCGCACTGCAAGATGTTCTCAATCAGGGAGCAGAAAGTTTCGCAGGACAAATTACCTGGGGAACTGGAAGTTCACCCATGCGTTTAAGTGTTGCACCCGATGGAAAAGTTTATATTACCGACTGGAGCAATTCTCATCCGGGAGTTTGGATTATGGATCCCGCCAATCCAACAGGAACGTTTAAACCTGTTTTCGACGGTCTTACACTGACATCAACCGGCTTATCAACATTTAACAGCGTAAATGTTCATGGCTCCATTGCACATTGTTATGTTCTCGGAACAGGAGTGGACACTAAACTGTACACTTTCGACGAAGATTACACGGATGCTACAGCTACAAGTGTAGGAAATGTACTTCAGTATAATATTGGAAATCTGGAAACTCCTTGGCAATCGGCTCCGAGTGCAGTTGTTTATAATGACATTGCAAACGGAAACCTGCAACAGAACATGAATTCATGTATAGCTCCCGACGGTCTTGGTGGTTGGTGGATTTCGCAATACCGGGCAACTGATGCCGCTACTATTCCTTCCTTGATTCATATTGGAACGGATGGTATGGTGAACTTCAACTCCGGAGTAACTCCGACTTTAATCGGAAATTCGTTCACAGGCGGAATGGCCGTGAATTACGAAGGAACCGTATTGGCTATGGGTTGTCAGGATGAAGTAAAAGTCTTTGCCATAACGTATTCCGCAACCGGAGTACCTACACTGACCAGACTTCATTCAATCAAACCGGCAATGGGAAGCAATACACCCGGAATTTCGATTGACCGCGCCGGAAATGTGTATGTTATTTCTAACACATCAGAACGGTTAGGAGTTTGGGCATTGCCAAAAGTCGACAATATGTTTGTAACACCTGCACCTGCAAGTCAGAAAATAACAATTACCCGTACCGCATTGGCCGAAGTAAAAGATCCATCCGACCTTGTAAGTGTTTATCCAAATCCTGCTGTAGATCAGGTAATGGTTAATTGCAAAGGAACAACCATGGAAAAGGTTTCGGTTTATGATATGAAAGGACGTAAGGTTTATGAAGAAACTGCGCATTCAAATCAAATCCGGGTTTCAGTTTCCAATTTACAAGCAGGAGTTTATATTATGAAAGTAAAAACTGCCGACGGAACTGCCGTTAAACGGATTATGAAACAATAGAATTCAAAAATGAGGGTTTCGTTCTGAATGAAACCCTCATTTAAAACTATAAATTATCAATCAATTATTATTCATTTAAAATTATCAGATTATGAGAAAAATTACTCTTTTATTGGCTGCTTTTGCAGTTAGTTTTGCCTCTATGGCAGTAGACATGACCGGTACTTATAAGGTCGGAACAACCACAGGTGCTGATTTTGTGTCATTAAGCGCCGCAGTAACTGCCATTAACGCAGCAACAATTACTGGAAATGTTGTTTTTGAAATCACTTCTGATATAGCTGAAACTGTCAATATTGGCTTGGTTTATTTTTCTGACTTTACATTAACTATTCGTCCTGATGCAGATGCCGATCGTACTATTACATTTAACAATGCTGCTGATAATGCAGGACCTTCCGGTGCTTTTTGTATGGGAATAGGAATGGGGCTTGCCTGGGCAAATTTATCGCCAACTAAAAATGTAATAATTGATGGTTTTGCAGTTAATGGTTCAACCCAAAGATTAAAAATTGCTACTTCAGCAACACAAAATGGCGGTGATGGTCCTATTTTATTAATTGATGATTGTTCGAATATTCAAATAAAAAACTGCAAGATTCAACATATTGGTGCTTCAACAGGTTCAAGTAATTATGGAATTTATTTAAGAGTAAATTCACTTTACGGAACTAAGAAAATGCCTAAAAATATTACCATTGATAATAATATTATTACAACTACTC
>JBBQMQ010000120.1:0-10206 GCA_038329115.1 Bacteroidales bacterium | reverse complement strand
CTGATTATCATGACCAAAATCGGTGCATGACACTAAAGATGTCAATACAAAAATACCTAATAAAAACTTTTTCATAATTGTAAATTATTTAAATACACATAAATACAAAATTTAAATTGCTAAGCAGTTGATGTTTATCACTTGGAAATATCATCAAATTCCATGCCGATTTGTTCATTTAATTACTTAATACACAAAAGATGCTTTATACCTGCAAAACGTTGCATCCGATTACAAAAATAAGAATAAATCCCGGATTTAAAGCAAAATCAACTTCTGTGTTTTTTTGAGTTTCTCAAAATACTTTCTTTTTTGTATATTTGCACATTGTACCAAATTGGGCTTACACTGAAAAAACGAATATGTTATTCTCCGAAATAATAGGACAAAACGATATAAAAAAACGATTAATACGCACGGTAACTGAACAACGGATACCTCATGCGCAATTGTTCCGGGGAGATGAAGGTGTCGGAAAACTGGCTCTGGCTATAGCTTACGCCCAATATATCTGTTGCGAAAACCGGACTGAAACTGATTCGTGTGGGGTTTGTCCTTCGTGTGTAAAATACAGGAAAATGGCTCACCCCGATTTGCACTTTGTATTTCCGGTGATAAAACCTGCGGGTAAAAGTTCGGTAGTTTGCGATGATTTTATTGCCGAATTCCGCAAAATAGTACTTGAAAATAAATATTTCAGCGTGAACGAATGGTATGCTGAAATTTCAGGCGATGCCAAGCAAGGAATGATTTATGGAAATGAAAGTGAGGAAATTCTCCGAAAGCTGAGTCTGAAAACTTACGAATCGGAATATAAAGTCATGATTATCTGGTTGCCGGAGAAAATGAATAATACCTGTTCCAACAAACTGTTGAAAATTCTGGAAGAACCACCTGAAAAAACGGTGTTCCTGTTGGTTTCAAATGAATCTGATCAGATTATTACAACCATTCTTTCAAGAACTCAGCACATTCATATTCCAAGATTAACAGATAGCGATATTGTGGTGACTCTATTGAATGATGATGAGCTTGAAATTTCTCAGGCCGAAGCACTTAGTATAGCCCGAATTTCGAATGGAAGTTATCTTAATGCGTTATCGGCACTGAACGAAGGCGATGAAACAAAACTGAATTTTGAGCGATTTACCCTGATTATGCGTTCTGCATGGAAAGTTGGAAATAATAAAGAACACTCGGCTCTGAAAACTTTACGAAAGTGGGCGGATGACATGGCTTCATCTGCAATTGGACGAGAAAGACAAAAAAACTTTCTGAATTATGCCCAGCACATGACCAGAGAGAACTTTATTCGAAATATTCAACAACCGGAATTGAATTATTTAACTCCCGACGAAGCTGATTTCTCCCTGCGGTTTTCGCCTTTTATTAATGAGCGGAATGTGGAAGATTTAATGAGCGAATTTGCGCTTGCAGAAAGACAAATAGAACAAAATGTTAACGCAAAAATGGTTTTTTTTGATTTGACTCTGAAAATCATTATGCTTTTAAAAAGATAAGACTTTGCCTCAAAAAATATCACGAAGTAATATCGTGAACAAAGCAAACAAATAACAAAAAAAAAATGGATTATACACTCGATATCGGCGGTTGCCGAATGAATAAAAAAGGTTGTCAACGCAATTCGATACAAAAACTCGGAACGTTCGACTGGATGTGCGATTTACCTGAAACTCAAAAAGAAACTGATTTTGTTGAAATTCAGTTTAAAAATACACGTAAAGGCTATTTTCTGAATAGTACAAAAATTCCACTTGAAAAAGGTGATGTTGTAGCTGTGGAATCGTCACCAGGTCATGATATTGGCGAAGTGACTTTAGTAGGGAAACTGGTTTTGCTTCAAATGAAAAAAAACAATGTGAATCCGGAAAAAATGGAGGTTCGCAGGGTTTATCGGAAGGCAAAAGACACTGATTTGGAAAAATACAAAGAAGCAAAATCCAAAGAACAGGAAACGATGATAAAATCCAGACAAATTGCCGAAAGCCTGAAACTCAACATGAAAATTGGTGATGTTGAATATCAGGGTGACGGGAATAAAGCTATTTTTTATTATATTGCTGATGAGCGTGTTGATTTCCGACAATTAATCAAAGTTTTTGCTGAAACGTTCCGCGTACGCATCGAAATGAAACAAATCGGAGCGCGTCAGGAAGCCGGTAGAATCGGTGGAATTGGACCTTGCGGCAGGGAATTATGCTGTTCGGGTTGGATGACAAATTTCAATTCCGTATCGACCAGTGCAGCGCGTTATCAGGATATTTCACTGAATCCTCAAAAACTGGCCGGTCAATGTGCCAAATTAAAATGCTGCATGAATTTCGAACTCGATTCGTATGTGGATGCATTAAAAGAATTTCCGTCCAAAGAAATTCAGATTGAAACCCTCGACAACACTTATTATCATTTTAAAACGGATGTTTTTAAAGGATTGGTTACCTATTCAACTTCACAAAACTTTGGGGCAAATCTGGTAACTATCAGCGCAAAACGGGCAAAAGAAGTTATTTTTCAGAACAAAAAAGGCCAGAAACCCGAACTACTTGATGATCATGCAGATGATGAAGTTAAACCGGTGGTTGTTGATTATGAAAATGGAGTTGGGCAGGATAGCTTAACGAGATTCGACACAAATAAAAAGCGGTCGAAAGGAAATTCGAATAACAAGAAAAACAATCCACCACGTTTCGCAAAGCCAAACAGAGAAGAAAATAATTCAAATAATCTACGTTTTCAAAAACCAATCAAGAAAAATGATGCCGGCGAAATTAAAAATGAACAGTAAGCTAGTTGGGTTGATTAGTTTAGTTTTACTGATTTCAGCCTGTCAAAACACTGACGTTTTTCTCAAATATAAAACCATCCCGTTACAGGGCTGGAGCAAAGATAGTATATATACTTTCGAAGTTCCTATAACCGATGCTTCTTTGGCCTATAACGTCTTTATAAATGTGCGAAATCGGGGCGAATATCCTCACCAGAATTTATGGTTGTTTGTTCAAAAAATTTCTCCGGATAGTATTGTAAGCAATGATACTATCAATTTTTATCTGGCAGATCAACGTGGAAAATGGTTGGGTTCGGGTGTGGGTTCTGTTTACGAAATGCCGGTTATTTATCAACGGAATTTTCACTTCCCCAAAGCAGGAAAATATAGTTTTGAAATTGTTCAGGGAATGCGTGACACGGTCCTGATTGGGATTAACGACATTGGAATGCGTGTAGAGAAAGCTGGTAGTAAGTAGTTTATAGTAGACTCCTAAATCCCCTAAAGGGGACTTTAAGACATAATTCTGCCTATTTTTAGAGAAAACTAATGCTAATAAATACGAGATGATACAAATTAATTCCCCTTTTGGAGTTAGGGGTCGTATTTGTTAGTTGGGAGTCGTCAGTTAATTTAAAGATTGCCAATTCAATGTTGTTAAGTTAAGGATCTTCATTGAATGGAATCTTTGTGAACCTTAGTGCTTTTGTGACTTAGTGGCTGTTATTTTTTTGCCACAAAGACTCTAAGTCACAAAGTATCACAAAGAAATACACTAACTTAACGACATTGATTGCCAATTATAAATTGTAAATATTTAAATCGTAATTAAATAAGGTGGGTAAGAATAAATTGGCGAAATTTGCCGATATGGAAGGTTTTCCACATGTGTTTCAGGTTTCATCGCATGAACTTCGTGAAGGAAAAACGTTCAGTATGAAAGGCAAATGGAATGAATTGTTTTTTAAAAACGAGAATCCGATTGTATTAGAATTAGGGTGTGGAAAAGGCGAATATACAGTTGGATTAGGTGAACTTTATCCCGAAAAAAATTTCATCGGAATAGATATAAAAGGTGCCAGAATCTGGACAGGTGCGAAAGATTCCTTTCAGAAAAAAATGACAAATGTGGCATTCCTGCGCACCAACATTGAAATGATTTCCAATTGTTTTGCCGAAAATGAAGTAAGTGAAATCTGGCTTACCTTTCCAGATCCGCAAATGAAAAAAGTGACGAAACGACTGACTGCGACCAACTTTATGAAACTGTATCAAGGGTTCGTAAAACCGAATGGCAAAATTCATTTGAAAACCGACAGCAATTTTATGTTTACGTATACTTCGCAGATGGTGAACATTAATCGTTATCCCGTTGTTTTTTTAACCGACGACTTGTATGCTTCCGGTTTGCAGGATTCAATTCTGAGTATAAAAACGTATTATGAGCAACAGTGGCTCAGTCGTGGATTAGCGATCAAATATATTCAATTTACGTTGGAACAACGGAATGAATTTATTGAGCCCGAGGAAGAAATTGAGCATGATTCTTATCGGAGTTTTGGACGCAACGCACTTCATGTTTAATAACCATTTCTGATTTAAATCACTAAAAATCAAATGAAAATAACTTCACAGCAAATTTTAGATGCACTTGTACATGTGCGCTATCCGGGTAATGGAAAAGATATAGTTTCTTCGGGAATGGTTCATGAAGAAATTCATATTGACGGAAATAAAATTTCGTTCGCTTTAATTTTTGACAAACTGAATGATCCGTTTTCCAAATCGGTTGTAAAGGCATCTGAACAGGCTATTTTGACTTATGTTGGCGAAGATGTTGATATTAAAGGAAATATTAGCGTGATTTCGAAAGAAGTACCAAAACCCAAACCGACAGCTATTTTGTCGGGGGTAAAAAATATCATTGCTGTTTCTTCAGGAAAAGGAGGCGTGGGAAAATCAACGATTGCTTCAAATCTTGCCATTTCCTTGGCTTCTTTAGGTTATAAAGTCGGATTGCTCGACGCCGATATTCATGGTCCGTCATTACCCAAAATGTTTGGATTGGAAGATGCTCATCCTGAAGTTCAGGAGGTTGAAGGTCGTCATGAAATTATTCCGATAGAAAAATATGGAGTTAAAATGTTATCAATAGGATTCTTTGTTGATCCGGAGCAAGCACTTGTTTGGCGTGGAGCAGTAGCCAGTAACGCTTTAAAACAATTGATTACAGATGCCCAATGGGGCGAATTAGATTATTTTGTAATGGATTTGCCACCCGGAACAGGCGATATTCATTTGACATTGGTGCAAACAATCGGAATAACAGGAGTCATAGTTGTTACAACGCCGCAGGATGTGGCTTTGGCCGATGCCCGCAAAGGAGTTAATATGTTTACCGGCGAAAAAGTAAATGTTCCGGTTTTGGGTTTAATTGAAAATATGGCATGGTTTACTCCGGCTGAACTGCCTGACAATAAATATTATATATTTGGGAAAGATGGTGGAAAACGATTGGCTGAAGAATTAAATATTCCGTTATTAGGCCAAATTCCACTTGTGCAAAGTATCCGCGAATGTGGTGATGCCGGACGCCCTGCTGCAGTTAATCAGGAAAGTATAACTTCCATTGCATTTAGAGAATTAGCCGTTCGGGTTGTTGAGCGAATTGACAATAGAAATTTGACAATGGGAGCTACCAAAAAGGTAGAAATTATTAATTAACATTTTCATTTTTAGCAGATTAAGTAAGTAAAGCATATAAAAAGGACGAAAAATCAGGAAGATAAGAGAAATCACAGAATTGTTTTTATCTATAATGTTTATACTTTAAGTAGCGGTATTATAAATACTTATACTTTAAACTATATTATTATGTAATAAATTGTAATATCATTCATTGCTACATAATTAAAGATAAATCAAATATATTCTTAACTTTGACATTAATTTCTCAAAACTTCAGGAGTGTTAAAGTATTAATGTTGTCTGGGTTTTAATCTTTCAAACCGAATGAGAAGATTTTTACTTTTTGTATTTACGTTTTTATTGATCATCTCGGGTTTCTCGCAAAGTAAAGACTTTTCGAGGTGGTCAATCACCGCTGAATATGGATACAATTTCTTCGATGGTGACATACATCAGGATTTATTTAATATCTTCCCCACATCTTCCCGCGATATTACTTACGGTGGAACAATAGAATATGCTATGACTCCGGTATGGGGTTTAGCACTCGATGGTTATTATTTCCCATTAAGAGCAAGAAATAACAGTCCGATTCCGATTTACATCACAACTGACTTAGCAACGTCAGATTTGAATGCTACGATTAATTTTACACGCTGGATTTTTCCAAATACACGCTCAAAATTTTATGTAAACGGTTCATTGGGAATTGGTTTGGCATTTTATGATTTTGATGTCACGCATTATCCCAGCAATTTGCCCGTATTAGATACTGAGACTTATTTTGATGTAAAATACAATGGTCAAGAAAGACCGGTTTTATTAAAACAGACAGGAGGAGCTACAATAACAAGAGGTATGGCAGCTTCGGTGCCTGTTACTTTCTCGTTGGAATATAATTTCTCCAGGCCATTTGCAGTCGGAGCAAAAGTTCATTACAGAGCGTATACAAAAGATAATCTGGAGGGGGTTACCTATTTAAACTGGGATGGTGTGACAAATGATTTTATCGCCGCTGGAACACTTTTTCTTCGCTATAAATTTAATTCCATTCAGAGACATCACCTGAGAAATATTCTGTGGGACGAATATGAACCGGATGAAGGATTGCTTTTAGCAAAGAATCTTGAAAAGAAGCTGAAAGATCTCGGTGCGAAAGTTGATACTATTGGCAAGAAAGTTGATAAACTGATACCAAGAGTAGATAATCTTGAAAAATTATTGTCGAATGATGGACCGGATTCTGATGGAGACGGTGTGCCGGATGTAAGAGATAAGTCACCAAATACTTCGCCAAATACTGCTGTAGATTTTTGGGGGAAGCCATTACCAATTCAGTCTTCACAGGTTACAGGGTCAGCTAAAACCACTTCAATAAATTCACCTGATGATATTCCTGCTGTTTATTTTGATTTTGATCAGATTGACCTTGATAACGACGCCTTGATAACGATTCGGAAAATTGCTATGAAGATGAAAGCCGATCCAACTTTGTATGTTGAAGTCAGAGGCTATTGCGATTATATGGGTAATAATCCGTACAATAATTTATTAAGCCAGCGTAGATCCGATCGGGTAAAAGCAGAAATGGTAAAAGTGTGGGGAATACCGTTTGACCATATTATACCAAACGGCAAAGGAAAAGTAATAGAACCACGTTCGAAATACAAACCAAACCGAAGGTGCGATTTCTTCTTTGGAAAACTTTAAACAATCCGATATACTCGAATTAAGCCCGCGTTATGCGGGCTTTGTTGTGAATAATCACAAACGTTCTTTCGGATTTAAAACAGTATAAAAAACTTTATTTTTAATTTCAAAAATATCACATGAAACCAACCATTATTGATTTATTGAACCAAAGTGTAGACAAATACCCAAACAATCCGTTCCTGTGGGAAAAAACTACAACTGAGTTTAAACCAACAACATATCTTGAAACTAAACAACAAGCCCACACCCTGGCGGCGGGATTAATTGAGATTGGTGTAATGCCGGGAGATAAAATTGCGTTATTATCCGAAGGTAGAAATGCATGGATTATCGGGGAATTGGGAGTTTTGCATACCGGTGCTATAAATGTTCCGCTCTCAATAAAATTAGAAGAAAGTAACGATTTGATATTCAGATTAATTCATTCAGAAGCACAATATATTTTAGTTTCCGGGGGACAATTAAAAAAAATAAAAACAATTGCTTCTGCGATTCCTAATATTAAAAAAGTAATTATTTTTGATCCTCAACCCACTTATGACTCCAACGAGATGAGTTTAATAGAGTTGCTTTTAAAAGGAGTAAAAGGGATAAAAAAGAATCCAAAAGTAGTTGAAGAAAGAGCTAAAGCTATCCAGCCGGACGATTTGGCAAATATCAGTTATACATCGGGAACAACTGCCGATCCGAAAGGAATTATGCTCACTCACCGCAACTACACAGCCAATGTGGAGCAAGCAATGACTTTAATAACGATTCCCCCAACCTATCGTACACTTATCATTTTACCATTGGACCATTGTTTTGCACACGTAGCTGGGTTTTACAGTTTCATGGCCTATGGCGCCAGTGTAGGAACAGTTCAGGCCGGTAAAACAGGAATGGAAACACTAAAAAACATTCCAATCAATATTAGCGAATTTAAACCAAGCTTATTGTTGAGCGTTCCGGCTTTAGCCAAAAATTTCAAAAAAAGCATTGAAACAAACATACGTTCCAAAGGGAAAATTGTACAAATGATGTTTGATCATGCTTTAAAGGTTGCATATTTATATAATGCTGAAGGATGGAACAAAGGAAAAGGTTGGAAAGTATTATTAAAACCCGAATATGCGTTCTTCGATAAAATATTATTTTCGAAAGTCAGAGAAGCATTTGGAGGTAAGTTGGAATTCTTTGTTGGAGGTGGAGCATTGCTTGATATTGATTTGCAGCGATTTTTCTATGCCATAGGAATGCCTATGTTTCAGGGTTACGGACTTTCGGAAGCTACGCCGATAATATCCTCAAATGGACTGAAACATCACAAATTAGGTTCATCGGGTTATCTGGCGAAACCAATGGAGCTGAAAATATGTGATTTGGATGGAAGGGAGTTACCTAATTTTGAAAAAGGAGAAATCGTTATTAAAGGCGAAAACGTGATGGCCGGCTATTATAAAAATGAACAAGCAACCGCGGAAACTATTAAAGATGGGTGGCTTCATACCGGCGATATGGGCTACATGGACAATGATGGTTTTCTTTATGTTGTCGGGCGGTTTAAAAGCCTTTTGATTTCGAGTGACGGCGAGAAATACAGTCCGGAAGGAATTGAAGAATCACTGGCAGATAATTCTCATTTTATCGATCAGGTTGTGCTTTACAACAACCAAAACCCATACACTTCGGCTTTGATTGTACCCAATAAAGAAGCTATGAAACGGTATGTTCTTCGCAAAAAGCCAAATCTTGAATGGAATTCAAACGAAGCAAAAAAGCTGGCTTTGGATAAACTTCAACGCGAAATAAATGAATATAAGAAGCCCGGAAAATATGAAGGAATGTTTCCAGAACGGTGGTTGCCGGCTGCCATTGCTGTGATAGGCGAACCATTTACCGAACAAAACGGGTTAGTGAACAGCACCATGAAAATTATGCGTGGCAAAGTGGAAGAACGTTATGCAGATCGTATTGAAGGATTGTATGCTACCGGTGGGAAAGAAATTGTAAACAAGGATAATGTTGAAGCAATCTCATAATTCGGGCAATTCAGCTACATCAAAAGATCTTGATATTGAACTTTATGTACATTATTTTATTTTTATAAAAAATGACTATTGAATTCCGAAAAAATAAAAAATGAAAAAAACATTATTATTGATTTTGGCTGCATTAATGACTGTAACTTATACAAATGCACAAAAAACCGAATCCTTCGATTTAGGAGTTGGTTTGAAGTTTCAAAAAACGGAGCAACTGTATTGGGAAAGCGGAGTTGCAGCTGATTTTACATCCGATTTTTTGTTGAATAAAAAAATTCACCTGAAAATGAGTTATGTAACCAGCCGGTTGGGAAGTGCAATGATTGGAAATGCTGTAAAGCAGGATAATTTCGTTGTTGGTGCTGACTGGAGATTTCGTTCACAGAAAGATTTTCAGATTTTCACAGGATTGAATACAGGTTTTTTTCATGCTGATATGGAAACGCCCATGTTCACTGTTTTGCCACATAACTCCATGCTCTTTTCGGTTGAAGCAGGGCTTTTCTACAAGTTTAAATTTCCTGTTTCTGCCAGTTTATCGGCCGGCTACAACCTGATTAGTGGCGATGGCGTCAGTGGTCCGGGAACATTATTCCCCGTATTTTACCAGCTAAGTATTTTCTATTCTATTGGTAAAAAATAATTCCTGTTGTTTAACTCTTAATTTCCTATAAACAATGAATAATCTGATAAAATATATAAGTTTTGTTGTTTCCGTTTTTCTTTTATCCTGCAATTCGATGCCGGATATTAACAATGCAACCATGCTGGATGGAAACGTTATTTCAGATCCTTTACTGACTCACCCTGAAAACTATTTGGTTTCTGCGTATATTCCATCGCCAACTGAAATACAAAAAAATACACCCGTAATTAGGGTCTGCTGAGAAACTCCTTATTGTTTGTTATTCAGATAAATATGATTAAATTTGTGCAATTAAATGCAAGGATATATGACATCACCCCGCAAAAAGCATGCACTAGTGCCAAAAT